>URVP01000057.1 GCA_900551345.1 uncultured Eubacteriales bacterium | reverse complement strand
CCCCGGTAATCATGGGTACGGCATAAGTGGAAAATTGCAGACCGTAGCTGCAATCAAAACGGTCAATGGCTTTGATAAGACCCATGCAGCCCGTCTGATACAAATCCTCTGCGTCATGCCCTCTGCCTGCAAAGCGTTTTACAATGCTCCACACCAGGGGAGAGTTATCCTTAACAAGGGTGCGGCGGGCGTCCTCATCTCCGCTTGCGGCACGCTTTATAACATCGTAGCTGTTCATCTGGGATTAAGGCGTTTTCGCATAACAACCTTGGTGCCCTTTCCCAAAGCTGACTCAACACGCACCTCGTCCATAAAAGTTTCCATCACCGTAAATCCCATTCCCGACCGTTCTCCGTCGGAATTGGTAGTAAAAAGAGGCTGACGGGCCTTTTCCACATCTTCAATTCCTCTGCCGTAATCGATAACGGCTATTTCAATCCAGTTATCGTCATAGAGACGACATTCCATATGTATAAACCCCGTAACACCGGGATAACCGTGCACTATACAGTTAGTCACCGCTTCGGACACCGCCACCTTTATATCGGACAGCTCCTCAACGGTGGGGTCAAGCTGAGCAACCATTGCCGCAGCAGCAAGACGGGCAAAACCTTCGTTTACCGAACGGCTCATAAACTGAACCTTCATTTCATTTGTCACCTTCATGCACCCTTTCCTCCCAACGCCTGAGCGATATTGCCGTATTGAGGGATTATCTTTCCGAGACCCGAAACCTCCCATAGCTTTTCGATACTTTTGCTTATACCTGCAATAACTACCTTGCCGCCCTGCGCCTGCATAAGCTTGTATCTGCCCATAAGAACGCCTATACCCGAGCTGTCCATAAACACCACATTGGAAAGTTCCAGGATAAGGGTATCAACATCGGTTGACCATATCCGTGCATCTATTTTATCCCTGAGCTCTTCCGAGTAATGATGGTCGAGCTCGCCGAAAAGATGAACTATAAGGCTTTTGTCAATTGTTTCCATTATTACCTTCATGACCTGTTTCCTTTCTTTTTAATTTTATGCAAAAAAATAAAGAGCATAAGTATTGCTCTTTAATATTTCAATTATTACACTTGGTTTTCCTTTTAAAAAAAACGGGTTTTCATCGTCAAATTCCTGCCCGTTTCGCCGCCTCGCTCACAAGATAGAGCGAACCGCACACAACAATGTCACTATTGGACGAAGCAAGGGCAAAAGCACGGTTTATGTCCGAAGCACACCCGGTATCGGGACAGTATTTTTCGGCTTCCTTTTTTAATAAATCAGGTTTTGCGGCACGGGGGTTTTCAAACCCTGTAGCGATAAACCTGCCTGCCAGGGGTGCAAGGATTTTTATACACTTTTTATATTCTTTATCGTCTGACATACCAAAAATGACGGTAGGCTTTCGGATACGGTATTTTTCAAGGGAACGGGCAAGGGCATCGCAGCCCGACGGATTATGTGCACCGTCAAAAATAAGATAGGGGTCTTTTCGCACAATCTGAAAGCGGCAGGGCATATCCGCCCTTTTAAGCCCCTCCTTAATATATCTGTCCTCTATCCCGATACCTCTCAAAACCTCTATGGCAAGAGCGGCGTTTTGAGGCTGAAAATCGCCCTGCATGGTTATTTCAAAATCTGTACCCCCGTATGAAAAACGGGTTTTATCGGGCAAAAACTCCGCCGCTTGTGTACTGCCTGCCATAATCAGCTCTGCGTCCTGCTCGGCACATGTCTTTTTGATTTCCTCCTCCGCCAGTGGGTGCTGACCGCACAAGGTGAACACCTTACAGCCCTTTTTAATAATGCCGCATTTGTGCCATGCTATCTCGGACAGTTCAGCGCCCAGATATGCCGTATGGTCAAAGTCGATAAGGGTTATAACCGCCGCCCCGGGGCTTTTTATTATATTGGTTGCGTCAAATCTGCCCCCCATGCCTGCCTCAAGCACTACATAGTCACACCGCTTATCGGCAAAATATAAAAACGCCAAAGCAGTAATAAATTCAAACTCGGTAACAGGCACACCTGCATCTGCAACACGCTGTGTATAAAGAGCAAGGTCGCTGTCGGAAATATATGAGCCGTTAATCTGTATTCTTTCGTTAAAAACCGTAACAAAAGGCGAGATACAGGTACCCGTCCTGTATCCCGCCGCTTTAAGCGTGCTTGAAATGTAAGCGGCGACAGAGCCTTTTCCGTTTGTACCTGCAATATGAATAAATTTCAGCCTGTCCTGGGGATTGCCCAGTTTATCACACAGGGCGGTTATATTGTTAAGCCCGTCCTTGCGCGTGTGCATATTGCGTGTATGGATATACTCTAAAGCCTGCTCATAGTTCATAAGTTCTTAATCTGTCCTTCTACTTTTTCAAGCATCTCTTTATATTTTTCGCCTTTAGCCTTTTCTTCATCGATCACCTTTTGAGGTGCTTTGGAGATAAAGCCCTGATTGGAAAGCTTGCCTTCAACCCTTTTGATTTCGCTGATAAGCTTTTCTTTTTCCTTACTGAGTCTTTCCAGTTCCTTTTCCTTATCTACCAGGTCACCTTGGGGCATAAATATTTCGGCGCCCTCGGTTACAACTGCAATGGCATTTTCGGGAACATTGTCCTTATTGTCGGTGATAATAACTTCGCTTGCCCAAGCCAGCTTTTTAAAGAACGCTTCGCCCTGACCGAACACATCGGACATCTTTGTAACGATAATAAGCTGAGCCTTCTTTGAGGGCGGAACATTCATTTCGGAGCGAAGATTTCTTATTGCACGGATAGCATTTTTAATAAGCTCGGTATTATGTTCTTCCGTTTCAAAGTTCAGCTCCTCTTCATATTCGGGATAGCTCTTAAGCATTATGCTTCCCTTTTCAACGGGGAGATGAGAGTAAATCTCTTCGGTTATATATGGCATAAAGGGGTGGAGCAGCTTAAGAGTGCGTGAAAGAACAAATACAAGCACCTGCTGAGCTTCAGTACCCTTTTCTTCCGTAAGACGGGGCTTAACCATCTCGATATACCAGTCGCAAAGTTCGTCCCAGATAAAGTCATACAGCTTTTGAACGGCTATGCCCAGCTCAAACTTATCCAGATTTTCGGTAACATCTTTTGCCAGGCGGTTAAGCTTGCTGACAATCCACTTATCCTCAATACGCAGATTTTGGGGCAGTGACTTAACCTCGGGCATATCCTCGGGCAGATTCATAAGAACAAATCGTGCCGCATTCCACAGCTTATTTGCAAAGTTTCTGCTTGCTTCCACTCTTTCGTTATAAAAACGCATATCGTTGCCCGGAGCATTACCCGTTGCCAAAGTAAAGCGAAGAGCGTCTGCACCGTATTTATCTATAATTTCCAGAGGGTCAATGCCGTTGCCCAGTGATTTGGACATCTTTCTGCCCTGTGAGTCACGAACGATACCGTGTATAAATACCTTTTCAAAGGGGATTTTACCCATATGTTCAAGACCGCTGAAAATCATACGGGCAACCCAGAAGAAGATTATATCATAACCTGTAACAAGGGTGCTTGTGGGGTAGAAATATTCCAGTTCCTCGGTTTTATCCGGCCAGCCCAAAGTTGCAAAAGGCCAAAGAGCAGAGGAGAACCATGTGTCAAGCACATCCTCGTCCTGCTTAACCTTGCCGCCGCATTTGGGGCATACGGTAATTTCTTCTTTTGAAACGGTGGTTTCGCCGCAGTCCTGACAATAGAAAGCAGGGATTCTGTGTCCCCACCAGAGCTGACGGGAAATGCACCAGTCATGTATATTTTCCATCCAGTTAAGATAGGTCTTGGCAAATCTGGGAGGAACAAACTCAATCTCTCCGTCTTTTACCACACGGATAGCTTCCTTTGCAAGAGGTTCCATCTTTACAAACCACTGCTTTGATGTGATGGGTTCAACGGTTGTTCCGCAGCGGTAGCACTTGCCCACATTATGCTCATGAGGTTCAACCTTAACAAGCAGTCCCAGCTCTTCAAGGTCGCTTACAATTGCTTTTCTTGCCTCATATCTGTCCATACCGGCATACTTACCGCCCAAATCATTGATTGCGCCGTTGTCGTCCATAACACGAATCTGCTCCAGATTGTGACGAAGTCCCACTTCAAAGTCGTTGGGGTCATGGGCAGGAGTAATTTTAACACAGCCTGTTCCAAACTCTTTATCAACATAGTCATCGGCGATAACGGGGATTTCCCTGTTAACAAGGGGCAGAATGAGCATCTTGCCCACAAGGTCAGTATATCTTTCGTCATCGGGATTTACCGCAACGGCAGTATCGCCCAAAAGTGTTTCGGGACGGGTGGTAGCGATGATTACATATCCGTCAGAGTCTTTAATCGGATATTTAATATGCCAGAAATGACCCTGCTCCGCAGAATATTCAACCTCGGCGTCGGAAAGCGCCGTTGTACAGCTGGGGCACCAGTTAATAATTCTGCTGCCCTGATATATAAGGTCTTTATTATAAAGGTTTACAAACACTTCTTTAACCGCTTTTGAATAGCCTTCGTCCATGGTAAAACGCTCACGCTCCCAGTCGCAGGAGGAGCCCAGGCTTTTAAGCTGTTCAACAATACGGCTGCCGAATTTATGTTTCCATTCCCACACCTTTTCAAGGAATCTTTCTCTGCCCAGGTCATATCTGGTAAGGCCTTCCTTGCGGAGATTTTCCTCTACTTTAATTTGGGTAGCGATACCTGCATGGTCGGTGCCGGGCATCCACAGCGTACTGTAGCCCTGCATTCTTTTAAAACGAATAAGAATATCCTGCAAGGTTTCGTCCAGGGCATGTCCCATATGGAGCTGACCCGTAACATTTGGCGGAGGGATAACTATTGTATACGGCTTCTTGCTCTTGTCAACAACCGCATGAAAGCAGTTGTTATCCTGCCAGAAGTCGTAGATTTTTTTCTCAACTTTGTTGGGTTCATATCTTTTTTCGAGATTATCCAACTTCATCTTCCTTTCCTTATCTGCATATACTGTTTAATTATCGCACTTTATGCAAGTTTTGTCAAGCTGTAAAAGATAAGTAAAGATTTAACCCTGTAAAAGAATAGGGTAAACTTTTGAATAGAACAGCCTATTTGCTTATTATATAATTGATAAAGAGGTGATTGTATGAAAAAAATGATTAGCATTATTCTTTGTGCAGCAATACTTATAAGCTGCCTGACCGCTTTTGTGGGAGCAAGTGCAGAGACAACAAGCGTTGTTCTCTTCTCTGAGAATTTTGAATCAGGGTCTTTCACAGTTGAAACAAACGCAGACGGCACAGTAAAAGAACTTATTAAAGACGGAGAGGTGCTTATAACCTTTGCAAAAAAGGCAGGCAGTACCTTTTCGGATTTCCCGGACGACAGTCTGGTAAAAATGGACGAAGGTACAAACGCTCCGACGAATAACACTATGGTTCTGGATACGGGAGCATATACACTTAATTCCGACACGGAAGCGTACATCAACCTGGGTCAGAAATATACTAAGGGTAAGATAACGGTAGAGTTCCGCCTTAAAAGGCCGAGTAAAAGTTCAACGGCAATTTTCTATATGACTGAAGATGATGTTACAGGGTACGGATATTCCGGCGATGTAATAAACCGTTTCGACTTCAACGCCAATTCCTCCTGGTCGCCCAGAATGAGATATTATTCTCCGTACATAAGCGAAACTGAGGTAGGAACCACATCATACACTACGGTTTCAGCGGCTAAGGGTTATCCTTACATTAAGTTTGTAGCAGACATTGACAACAAGACCATTTCAACATACTATAAAACCTCAACAGACGGAAGCTATACGGTATTAGGTACGGAAAATGTTTCGTGGTACGGGAACAGCGAAAACGGCAAATACCATATGGCAGACGGCATAAGCGGATTGTATTTTTCCGGCGACAGTCTGCTTTCTCTTGACGATATTACCATAACTCACGAGGTTAACGAAACAAAACCCGTTGCGTCGGATATTACAATAAGCGGTGACCCCTTCCCCGGGTCAGTGCTTACGGGAAGCTACGGTACATATTATGACGCAAACGGAGATATTGAAGAGGGCTCCGAGGCGGTGTGGCAGAGTGCAGACGACAGCGAGTTCACTCAAAATGTAACCGACCTTAAAACCGAGCCGATTTGGGCAGGCGGTACTTCCTCCTATACTCTTACGGAAAATGAACTGGGCAAATACATAAGGTTTGGTGTAACACCACGAAACGGTGCGGCAGATTTCCCCGAAGGGGACGAAGTGTTCGCCGTTTTGGAGCAAGCAGTACGCACACCGCAAACAAAACCCATTGTAAAACTGCTCACACCTGAAAACAATGCACGGATATATCAGGGAGCGGTAATTACATTTACGGCAGAAGCAGTATGTGACGACGCAGAAATTACAAAAATAGAATACTACGCAAACGACACCCTTGTAGCTCAATCGGATACGGCACCTTTCAGTGCAGTATGGCAGAGTGATGAGCTGGAAGATTACGGAGTATTTGCAAGGGCATACAACACTTTGGGAGAATACTCAGATTCTGAAATATCTTATATAAGCATTATATATTACGACCCGTCAACCGAAGTAACCGAAGACGGTGCAAAAATCTTGTTCCGTGATGATTTTGAAACGGGCGTATACACCGTACAAGAAGGCGTGGAGGAATCAGGAAATCATTACAGACAGATATACAAGGACGGCATTCTCCAGTGGACGGTAGCCAAAAACGGAACGGAACCTTTTTCGGACGCTTTCCCCTCCCAAACCGCTGACTTTATAGCGGACAGCAGTGTTACAGGGTCGGAAAACGGCTCAAAATACTTTACACTGAGCGGAAGGCACGAAACGGACGAGGTCAAGGTATGGCACAATCTGGACAAGGAGATCACATCGGGTATCGTTAATCTGGACATCAGAATGAACTATCAAACCGCACTTACCGATCGTCCAACTTCTCTGTCTTTCTACGATGAACCCTTTACAGGATACCGCAGTTCACCGAAAAAAATCTTTGAAGTAAGGCTCACAAGGGTTTCGGCAGGTGCAAGGGTGCGTTATCCATGGCCATGGAAAAGCGACACCTCCAGGGGAGATATTCAGGGTAACACCTCATCGGTAAATCCGCCCGCAGGGCACTGGATAGACTTTAAAATCAGCGTTAACCTTGACACTCAAAAGGTTAAATTAATGATGAAGCCTTACGGCTATGATGAATTTATCCCCTTTAACGACAGTCTGTCGGGCTATGACCTGCAGTTCTATGCAAACAGCGCTTCAGCCTCCGGCAGCACCACAGGCACATTTACAAGAGCGGAAAAGATAGCGGCAATCGCCTTTGACGGCAACAGCAAGGGAGTTATGGCACCCCTTGTAAACGCAACGCTGGAATTTGACGATATATGTATAAGCCAGGAAGAATCCACAATCAGTTTTCTTAAAGAGGACGGCGTATCCTCCTTTGATAACATACTTAACGGCAACTCACAGGTATACGCCCGCACAACCATAACCAATTCTCAGGCGGCAAACTCTGATGTGACAATGTTCATTGCGGCTTATGATTCCCAAAACTGCCTTATCGATATAACCAGCGGCGAAAAATCAAGCATTGCACCGGGTGAAACCAAAGAAATATCCGTAAGTATCCCGGTAGACGAATATCTGATACAAAACGCCGCATCTCTTAAAGCCTTTGCGTGGGATGCTGATACCCTCACCCCCTACACCAAAGCGGGCGAGGCTATACTTGAGCAGGATTTAATAGGAGATAAAAAACTTGACATATACCTGCTGATGGGTCAGTCCAACATGTCGGGCAGAGCGTCATACTCATCATCAGACGGGGCGGATATGAACAGGACCTACCTGTTTAACAATGAGAACAGATGGTCGGTGGCAAGCAATCCCCTTAACAAATATGCAATACTTGGCGACAGCTCAGGGCAGATAGCACTGGGACCCGGATATACATTCGCAAAAACTCTTACGGAATATATACCAGATCTTCAGCTGGGCCTTATAGTAAACGCAAAAGGCGGCAGTGCAATTTCTCAGTGGAAAAAGGGTACATTCTACTATGAAAACTCTGTTGCCAAGGCAAAAGAAGCTATGAAGTACGGCAATTTAAAGGGCATTATATGGCATCAGGGCTGTTCCGACTCAAGCAGATATGATGAGTATATGGATGACCTGAAACAGCTTGTAAGTGATTTAAGAACCGATTTAGGTGATGATACAATTCCCTTTATCGCAGGACAGCTTTATCCTGGAACGGAAAACAAGGAAAAGTTCAACGATATGATAATTCAGATTGCAGATTATATTCCTTATTCCGCTTGTGTTGAAGCGGAGGATCTGTCAACAATCGATAATACGCACTTTGACACCGCAAGTCAGAAAACTCTGGGACAAAGATATGCCACAGAGATACTGCGTATGAACTACGGCATAACCTCACGCATTTGGGAGGAAGGGAACGAAAATCTTGCATTGAACGCTTCTGCTTCGGCAAGCTCCTCCTATTCCTCATACCTGCCTGAAAATGCCTGTGTTGGTAACAAGAGCAGAAACATAAATCTTTTCGCCGTCATCAGTTACC
>URVP01000056.1 GCA_900551345.1 uncultured Eubacteriales bacterium | reverse complement strand
ATGTAAGGAAGCAAAAAAGTTAGGGGTTTCCTACGGGCAGTATGTTGGAAGTAAGTATATAGAAAAAGACAGGCATAAACGAAATAAAGCAAACCCGATTATACGGGGATTCGGCGTTATAGACAAGCCTGACAGTATGCTTTTATATGATGCCGGTTTAGTGGGTGCATCTTCTGCGGTGGATTTACCCAATAAATACATCTTGCCCGAAGATAGAATCCCTCCTGTTACAAATCAGCTTACAACTAGCATGTGTGTGGCATTTGCAACTGCCGGGCTTTTAAGAATATTTAACCGGATGGAAATTAACGAAGACTACCCTTTGTCTCCGGCATACATTTACACTCAATGCAGGAAACATACAGGAGAGGGTATGTTTATGGGTACAACTCTTGATTTACTGATAGAAAAAGGTTGTTGCAGACTTGAAGAATTTCCCGATGTATACGATGTCCCTGATATATTGGAGCGAGCTAAGGAAGTAGTCACTGATGAACTGAAAGAAAAAGCAAAAAATTTAAGAATAAAAGGTTATGCAGGCTATCTTTATGCAAGCAGAACAAAGAATACAGAGTGTATTAAAAAAGCACTATATGAAAATCAATATCCAATCCTTGTAAGTACGGATGATTTCGGGGTAGGAATGAGACATGCCGTGTTGATTATCGGCTGGGATGACGACAAAGAAAAGTTTATCATACTTAATAGTTGGGGCGAAAACTACGGAGATAAGGGTAGAGGTACAATCAGATATGACGCAAGTAACCACGCATATCTTTTATATGATGATGAAAACTTTCTTGATAAACTGCCATTTACAGATGTGAGTGAAAGTGAATGGTATTATAAAGCAATAAAACATTGCTATTATGCCGGAATAATGCAAGGTGTAGGCGATACAAATTTTGAACCTGAACGGGCTTTAACACGGGCTGAAATGGCACAAATTCTGTATAACACAAATAACAAGCTGAATGATGTTACATACGGCAAAAACATAACATTTAAAGATGTGGAAAGTGATGCGTGGTACAACAATGCTGTTGGATATTGTGCTGCAAGCGGTTTAATGCAAGGCGTAGGCGGTGATGAATTTGAACCGGAACGGGCGCTGACAAGAGGAGAAGCGGCACAAATTTTCTACAACATGCAGGATAGAGTAATCATTCCCAAATCAAGAGAGTATGTACCGTTTAATGATGTTGATACGGAAACATGGTATTTGCCGGCTATTAAATACTGTTATGAAAGAGAATTGATTAACGGCGTTGAAGATAAAAAGATCCTGCCTGAAGAACAAATCAGCAGAGCAGAAGCGGCACAGCTGTTTTATAACTATTGTAAGCTGGTAGACAAGGTGCAGATTGGGGAATTGTAAATAAGTTTGATTGCTAAGTAAGTATAATAAATGATTAATTTTGAATTATATTTTAACTAATCTTTTGTTAATTATTGACAAAAACATCTCTACATGATACACTTTAAATAAAAATATCTATAGAGGGGGATTTTATATGAAAAAAGCATTATCAGCAGTTCTTGTATTAATTATTGCACTTTCTTCGTTCGTTGTAAATGCGGATGTGGACACACTGTTTTCTGCTCTGCAAAGCGAGCCGTTATCAGCAAATGTAAGCACAGAGTTTGCATTGAAGCTGAACAAACCCTTTGACTTCATTAATGAACTTATGGGGGAGGAGGATATGTCCTCAATTCCGGTTGATTTAAAGATGCTTGCTGAAAGTGCATGCTCGGTCACCGAAAATGTTAATATGGCGTATTCAATGAGTGAGGATGGCAAAAAGATGCAGGCAGCTGCTTCTTGTCAGATTTCTTTGCCCCTTCAATTTAATGATAGTCTTAAGACTGATATATGGGCACAGATAGGTTTTTGGGTGGATTTCGATTTTACTGATGAAGAAAATCCTATTTTCAGAGCAATATACAAAATTCCCTTCAGCGCAGATTATCTTGTGCTTGATTATTCCGACCTTTATGCATCAGACCCATATGTTGCGGAGCAGCTTGCAGATATGCTGAAAAAATGCACTGATAAAGAATTCAGAAATGAAATCTCAGGTCTTATAAAAGAACTTATTTCTGAAAATATGACAATTAAAGAAACCTCCGTAAACAGAGAGTATATACTTACTGCTGATAATGAAGGTTTCAAAAATATGATTAAACAAGCAGTTGGAAAATTCTTTGATTACATGAACGACATGCCGGGAGTACAGCAAGGAGATCTTGAAATTTATCGTTCTGACATTGAAGACTATTTGTCTATTCTTGACCAAGTTGATTTGCTCGGTGAGGACGGACTACAAATTAAAGTTTCTTTAAAAAATAAGCAGATTAATATATATGACATCTCTATACATATAAATTTTAATCTTTACGATGCTGCTGCTGCATTAGGTGCAGACATGACCGCATATAACAGAGACAATTGGTGGATTGACTGCACTTTACTTTCTAAAACAACATATGAAAATGTAAACGAGAATATAAAAGTCGATATTCCTGAAATTACCGAAGATAATTCTTATAAGTTATATCAAGACTATTCTTCTTTATATGTACCGAGATATGAGTATATAGATATCTATATGCCCAAGGATACAGAAATCGACTCAAACGGTAATTTTAGCGTACCGCTTGAAAATGCCATGGGTGCATGTGAAATATTAAAAAAATATTGCAGCATTGATGGCGATGTCATAACAATTACGCCTCGTGAGGGCCAGTATAGTTTTACTACTGCTCAGATGACGGTAGGTTCGGACATAATCACAATTGATGGGGTTGAAACGCAGCTTAATGCCTCTGTTGCAAAGAAGGAAGACCAAACGGTGATTATACCTATTGATGCCGTTACGGTTATGACGGGGTACAACTTGGTAACTGTTTATAATTCTTTCGATTCTGAGGGCGTTGAGTATATCAGAGCAACCTTAGAGCGTGAAAATCCGGACTATGTAGAAGAAGATTACAGCGATGAGGTTTATGTTTCTCCGTGGGGTCGTGTTTCCGATGCAGGCGCTCCCGTGGTGCGAAATGATGAACTCTATTTGCCTTTAAAATTTACAATGCTTGAATTTGGTATTCCGGAAGAGAATATAACCGCACAAAGCGGTAGTATCACAGTAACAAACAGTAATACATTTACTAAGGAATTTTCAGAAATAAAACTTACGGAGAACAGCAAAGAGGTTTATGTCAATTCAGTAAAATATGAGCTTAATAATCCGGTTATTGAAATTGACGGAAAAGCGTATTTCCCCTCTCAGCTTATGACCTATCTTAATTGCAGTGTTGACAGTGTGACCTATTATTTTGACAGTGATTATCCGTCTTATGATATAGAGTTTACACGCATGTCCGCATTTGAAGAAGACGATTGGCTTATGCCTGAATATATATATTCACCAAATCGATCGCTTTATGTTGCGGAGAATGAAGGATTCCCTGTAAATGAGAACGGCGAATATTATTTGCCCTTATGGCCTTTAATGGGAGAAATGATGATAAGCGGTGATGATATTCTGGAAATAGGAGACACCGTTACTGTAATTTCAAGGAGTCCTATCAGCGGGTTTACCGCCATGGTAATTCAGGGTACATCCGTAACCGTAGATGATCAGCAGTATACAATGACAAATTCCATGATTGAACGAAACGGTAAAAAATATCTGCCTGCAGAATTTGTTTCATTGGTGCTTAAAGGAAATATTGAATTACTTATGGTAAATTATGATTCTGAATTAAACGGATACAGTTACAGCATAACAGTTCCCAATCCGCTTTATACGGAAGAATAATGACATCAAAGCCAAAGGCCTGCTTGGCAGGCCTTTGGCAAATTGCTTCATATTTATGCAATATCGGGACATAATATTTATAACTATCAAATGTTACAAAAACATTAAAAGGGAATATTTTTCAAAAATGTCTTGACAATTCTTTATGTTTAATGTATAATACTTAATGTTGCTGCGGAGATAAGCTTGCTGATGTAGCTCAGTTGGTAGAGCACTTCCTTGGTAAGGAAGAGGTTCGGCGGTTCGAATCCGCTCATCAGCTCCATATATGCACCATTAGCTCAGCTGGTAGAGCACCTGACTCTTAATCAGGGTGTCCAGGGTTCGAGTCCCTGATGGTGTACCATGTCGGAACAAGTTATGCTTGTTCCGATTTTTTTATAAAAAATCAGTCACTCACTCCGTCGTTCATCCTTATCCCTCAAATTCTGTTGACTTTGAGGGAGCCTTTAAAAACATAGGATGGCATCTATTTGGTTCTCTTTAGTCGCATCTGAACAAGTTTTTCTTGTTCCGTTTTTTGTCTCTAAAAAACATATTGACATTTATCTATGCGTGTGATATACTCTAATCAAAATTATATTTACCGGTACGAGGTGATAATCTTGAAAAGTAAATATTCAGAAGTAGCAGGGATTTTTAAAGCTTTTTGCGATGAAAATCGAATACGCATACTTGAACTTCTTAAATCCGGAGAGAAATGCGGGTGCAAGTTGTTGGACGAACTCAATGTTACACAGCCGACTCTTTCACATCATATGAAAATTCTTTGCGATTCAGGAATTGTTGAAAGCCGCAAAGAAGGTAAGTGGACTCATTATAAAATAAATCAGATGGGTTGTGAAAACGCAAAAAGTCTAATAGACCACATAGTAAATGTAAACAGTTTTGACAATACAAATTGCAGTAGTAAAGAATAAAGTCATCTTTAAAATGATGACTTTATTAAAAATTATACACATAGATATATTTAAATGTATATATATTAAAGAGGTGTTCTACATGGTCAGTTTAAAAATAATATGGGATTTCTTTCAAAATCAAATACTTGGAATGAGTTGGTTAAACGAATTAATCGGCAATATTCTTTCAAGCTTGGGATTGAATATCAATAGCCCTGTCGGAGGAAGTATACAGTTCTTTTTTTACGATGTAATTAAAATTATGATACTTCTTGGAGTGTTAATTTTAATTATTTCATATATACAAAGTTATTTTCCGCCTGAAAGAACGAAAAAAATTCTCGGCCGGTTTCACGGGTTAGGGGCAAATGTTATTGCAGCACTTCTCGGCACGGTAACCCCCTTTTGTTCTTGCTCTTCAATTCCTTTATTCATAGGATTTACCAGTGCGGGACTTCCTTTAGGAATTACATTTTCCTTTTTAATATCATCGCCAATGGTTGATCTGGGTTCGTTGGTGCTGTTGATGAGTATTTTCGGTTGGAGGGTTGCGGTTGTATATGTTCTTGTAGGCCTTATAATTGCCGTTTTGGGCGGCAGCTTGATTGAAAAACTGCACTTGGAAGATCAGGTTGAAGAATATATCCGTAGTGTAAATTCACTTGACTTGCCGCTTGATGAACTCAAAGTTAAAGATAGAATTAAATATGCGTGGGAACAAGTGGTTTCAACGGCAAAAAAAGTAGCACCTTATATTTTAATCGGTGTGGGAATAGGTGCAATAATTCATAATTGGATTCCTCAAGAGTTGATAGTTAAAGTTTTGGGAAACGGAAATCCTTTAGGGGTTGTATTAGCAACCATTTGCGGAGTGCCCATGTATGCGGACATTTTCGGTACGATTCCTATTGCCGAGGCACTGCTTTCAAAAGGTGCCCTTTTAGGGGTGGTCCTTTCTTTTATGATGGCGGTTACTACCCTGTCTTTACCTTCAATTATTATGCTTCGTAAAGCCGTTAAGCCAAAACTTTTAGGTGTATTTATTGCAATCTGTACCATTGGTATTATCATCGTTGGATATTTCTTTAATCTTTTTCAAGATTTTTTGATATGACAGTTGCATAAAAAGATATATTTGTTATAATTTTTATATATTTTAGGAGGTTTAATTATGTTATTCTTCGGTAAAGGAAAGAAAAATAAGCAAGAAAAAAATACAGCATCATGTTCTTGTCAATGTGCGTGCAGTAAGCCTGATATTAATGAGGCACAAGCAAATACCGCTTGCTGCGTTAACGAGGGAAAAACAACTGGTACAATTAAAGTTTTGGGTACGGGCTGCCCGTCCTGTCATGCGTTGTTGGAAAACACAAAAGAAGCTGTAAAAATGACGGGCATTTTAACTGAGGTTGAATATGTAACAGATATGCCGGAAATTATAAAATACGGAGTAATGAGCCTTCCGGCTTTAGTAGTCAATGAAAAAGTAGTTTCTATGGGCAAAGTGTTAAAGCCTGCCGATATAGAGAAGCTTCTTCGCAAATAAGGTTTTTATCTGTTGTTTAATGGAAGTAGTAAGACCGAAAGGGTGTATGGATTATGAACGGCTCATGCCGGTTAGATAATTTTTTAAAAAATTCAGATAGTAGTGTTGTAGAAACACATAATACTGCATACGATTTTGGAACTGATAAGCAAAGTATTAAATTCGATACAAAACCTAAAGTGGCGTTCATATGCGTGCACAATTCTTGTCGAAGCCAAATTGCCGAAGCTCTCGGAAAGTTATATGCCGCAGATGCATTTGATAGTTACTCCGCAGGTACTGAGGTAAAAGAACACATTAATTATGATGCTGTACGGCTTGTAAAAGAATTATATGAGGTTGATATGATACAAACTCAGCACAGTAAGCTGATTACGGATATTCCTCAGCCTGATGTGGCGATTTTTATGGGGTGTAATGTAACATGTCCGAATGTGTCTTTTAAATATGCCGAAAATTGGGGATTAGATGATCCGACGGGTAAATCTGATGATGAATTTAAAAGAATTATTTGCAAAATAGAGCAGAATGTTTTAAAATTAAAAGAAACTCTAAAAAGTGCTAAAAAAGAGTAAATTTAAACTGTTTTTCATTCGAGGGTTATATAAAATCTAATTGAAAGGAGCTTATAAATGTTAAAAGCGGTTTTAATTGATGTTGACAATACTCTTTTGGATTTCAATAAGTGCGCACGGATATCAATGACAACGGCATTAAAGGAACATAACATTGATTTTCAAGAGCCAATTTTTGATGTGTTTCATGAAATTAATAACAATTTGTGGCGTGAAATTGAAAAAGGCAGCATTACGAAGTCTGATTTATATAAAATACGATGGAACATGATATTTGAAAAAGTAAAAATTCCTCTTGACGGAGAAATTTTCGAAAAAAGATTTGTTAATCTTTTGCAAGAATGTGCCGAGCCTGTGTATTATGCGAAAGAGTTGTTACAATATTTATCCCGCAAATACTTAATATTTGCTGCCAGTAATGCGCCGCATCAGCAGCAGATTGTTAGGCTAAAAAAAGCAGGAATGCTTGAATACATAAATGATGTGTTTACATCTGAAAAGATGGGTTTTTCTAAACCCAGAAAAGAATTTTTTGACGGTTGTTTTATGCACATGAGAAATTTGTTACCGCACCAAGTAATCATGATAGGCGATTCGTTGACGGCAGATATAGGCGCAGGTATATCCTACGGATTAAAAACATGCTGGTTTAATTATGAGAAAGAACGCATTCCCGAAGAAATTAAACCTGATTATATTGTTGATACACTTGATAAAATAATTGAATTGCTGTAGTTGCTTTTTTTAATTTTGTTCCTTTATCTGGGATTCTGTTATAAGCGGATATGAAATTAATTTCTGTGTATCAAGATCCTCTTTGTTCATATCTACGGCGGTTATCATGCTGTTGTTGTAAGTGGTGTAATAATATATGCCTTTGGTTGTATTACAACATGATGAGTATGCCGTATATTCACTGTCACCTTCACTTGTTTTAACATTTCCTTTTGGCATTGCTACCGATGCAAGTATATGAAAAAATTGGTTTATGCTTTCAGTTTCTGATTCGAGCAATTCTGAATTTAATTTTGTAAACGCAGCTTTTACAAAGCGAGATGTGGAAGAGCTGTCTCCGGGCAGACCGATTGCGCCCATACCTAAGCTGTAAGTTTTAAGATTTATGTCTTTGCAGAACCTGTTTGCCGGGGTTTCGGCTGACAGATTAATATAATTATTTAAATTGAATAACTGTATATCAAATGTGGGATTGTTTGTAAGTATGCCTATGGGATTATCGTAAATTTTGATTCCATCTTCCATAGGTTCAAGGACAACTGATTCTTTTTCATCAGATATTATCCAGTGAAGAGGTGCAAGAGGCAGCGAATCATTAAACGGAGTGTTGATAATATTTGCTTTCTTGATTAAATTTTTAGCTTCTTTAATATTTTTACATTCTGATAAAATCCATGGTATGAGCTCATAAGGTGTTACATTGTCCATGTTCTCTTTGTATTCCCTGTAGCAGGCGTTACCCGGGAAATTAAGCCCTGCCATACTTAGTCCTTTTTCATTTGTTGCATCATAATATAATGGATAATCCTCCACGCAGGTTGCTATGCCTATCATTGCGTAGCGGGTTTTAATTGCAGGCATTTTCTTGCAAGCAATACTATATCCTCGAGGTGTTATGGTCACAGATTCATTAAATGTCTTATTAATATCTAAATTTCTTCCAAAATAATGGTTTTTGGTCTTGTAAGTAATTGCAGTGCACATTATAATCACCTATCTATTTTTAATCATTTATTTGTAGTGTAACATATTTGAATGTTTTTATCAAATATGTTATAATTATTATATCAAATTTA
>URVP01000055.1 GCA_900551345.1 uncultured Eubacteriales bacterium | reverse complement strand
AGATATACGGACGATTCGATTTATTAATAAGCTCAACGGCTTTTAAAACTTGCTCCTCATCAATTTCTTCCTGAGCAATAAGCGGCAGGGGAGATTGTTTTGTATATTCACACACAGCCATTTGTACATCTTTTGGCACATCTACCAGAACGGGGCCCGGTCTGCCCGATTTGGCTATCTGAAACGCTTCCCTGATAGAGTCTGCAAGCTCATGCACATCTGTTACAAAGTAGTTATGTTTGGTTATGGGAATGGTAATACCCGTAATATTTACCTCCTGAAAACCATCCTTACCTATTAACGCTGTATCAACATTACCGGTTATAGCCACCATGGGTATGGAATCAAGCATAGCCGTAGCTATTCCGGTTACAAGATTTGTTGCTCCGGGTCCGGAGGTGGTGATTACTACTCCTACCTTGCCCGTTGCACGGGCATATCCGTCTGCCGCATGGGCGGCACCCTGTTCATGAGCAGTCAAAACATGATTAATTCTGTCCGACGCCTTATATAGCTCGTCATATATATCAAGAACCTGTCCTCCGGGATAGCCGAAAACATCGGTAACTCCCTGCTCTATCAAGGTTTCTATTATAATCTGTGAACCTGTCAGTTTTCTCTCCATGATTATACCTCCGAACTTTTCATCAGAATAACAAAAAACTCTTTCGCCTCAATAATATCCCAACATCAGGATACAAAGAGACGAAAGAGTTATGATTAATCTTCCGCGGTACCACTCTTTTTCATCCCGTATCCGGGATGCACTTTAGAGGCCGACACCTCCTAACTCTGTAACGGGAGTGCCCGTCTGCAACTACTCTACAAAGATTTCGCTGCAGCCGCTCCATGGTGAGGTTCAACAAGCATGCCCAATGTCTCGCAGCACCCGACATCTCTCTCAAAGCCCATGCTTTGTCTACTTATCCATTTCATTGCGTTTGTGAAATTATATCATTTTAATTATACTTTGTCAATACCTAAATTGCCCTCCAAAAACACGGGATAAAAGGACTATTTTCTTAAATCAATAAGGCCTATTTTTTCTGCCTCTGCGGCAAATTCTTCATAAGGGAACATTGTTCCAGGGCAAACGGTGGGTCCCAAGTCACCGTGTCCTCCAAAATACTTAGCCGACTCCAGGTTATCGCTGAGCCATTTAATCAATTTGACCCCTGCCTCGTACTGAGCGGCAGGCATCTGGGAGTTATATGTCTCATAGTCTCCCTGGAAGCCTATATTAATCGTATGATAGTTATGACCCAGAACTGCAGCGGGAACATTCCAGCCTCTTCCCACATATATCTGTCCATCAAAGCCTATCCAGAAATTATATCCGATAGTAACCCAACCCTGGGCAAGATGTCCGTCACGAATTGCTTCAAAACCGGCGGTAGGATGTGCCATGTGATGAACAACAATTGTATCCACATCTGCTAGATTAAGAGGTTCAAGCTGTCCGTTAACCTTAAGGTCAGGGCGAACAAACTCAAAAGTATCCGAAACGAACGGATGAAGTTCTTCATTCGTAGGGGGGGTAGTCGGTATCTGAGGAGTTTCGGGAACGGTAATATTACCCGAAGAGTCTACGGGCTCAGCCGACCAATGCTCAACCCCATCTATATAAACATAATAATGCTCCACCGAAGCCTCTATAATATGATGATATGCCCAGTAGGACGAGGTAACATCTTTATAGGGACTGCTTACATATTTTGCAATATAATCCTTGTCTCCGGCTCTGCCCAGCATACGGTTAACGATAGCCACCGCCTCGCTGCGTGTAAGAGAATTTGCCGGTTTAAATGTGCCGTCATCATATCCGTTAATAAACCCGTAATGCACTGCATTTGCAACATATGCCTTAGACCAATGGGCGTCAGCATCAGCAAATCCCGAAGAAGACAGATTCTGCATATCGGTAAACCGTGATGCAATAGCAGCAAATTCGCCTCTTGTAAGGTTATTAAACGGTTTGAAAGTACCGTCATCGTATCCGGTGATAATTCCTCTTTCTTCCATTAAGGCAACAGCAGAGGCATACCAAGAATCCTTGGGAACATCTTTAAACGATGAAGTCCCCGAATAATTATCATAAATCAAATTTCCCGAACTGTCTGTCATAAGACGGGCAAGCATAACCGAAGCTTCTGCACGGGTCATTGTCTTTGCCGGCATAAAGTTGCCTGCGTCTCCCGACATGTAGGGAATATGCTCATCCGTTTTAAGTCCGTTAACATAGGTGGGAACGGTAAAAGATATTCCGGATTGTGTCTGGGATGGGTTGTACATTTGCTTGTAGTAATTGTAAAGATTGCTGTTATCTCTTAAAAACTTATATCTGAAATGGGCTTCTCCGCTTATTTCAGGTAGTGTGCTGTTAAGCGTAATCTGCCGCTTGATTTCATCAATACCGTACCAGGGACTTGATGAGTCACTGTTTCCTGCCTGATAGTCTGCCATGCCTATATACAGTTCAACGCCCGTACCTTTTACAGCATTTGCCCACCAGCGGGCAAGTGTTTCATAATCCGCCTGAGCATGACCGATATTCCAATAAAGCTGAGGGCATATATAGTCCACCCATCCCTCTTCAATCCATTTGAGGGTATCGGCAAAATGGCTGAAATATGTTTCATTTCCGTTTGTATCCGAGCCTTGGGGCAGACTTGATTTATTTGCCCATATTCCTGCGGGGCTGATTCCGAAAGAAACATCGGGTTTTACAGCTTTTATCTCATCATGAAGCTTTTTAACAAGAGTATTTACATTATTTCTGCGCCAGTCACCAACATTGTCAAAATCACCGCCGTATGCTGCATAAGTTACATCATCAGCAAAATTTGCATCCGGATAAAAATAATCGTCCATATGCAGTCCGTCAATGTCATAATTTTTGACTATTTCCATTGCGCCGTCCAGCACAAGCTGCTGCACAGAGGGGATACCCGGGTCAAAATAATATCTGCCGTCAGTATGCTTAACTACCCATTCAGGATTTTGCTTTGCAGGATGGTTTGACGACATTGCATTATATGCCGACTCTGACATGGCAACACGGTAAGGATTTATCCACGCATGCAGTTCTAGTCCCAGCTCATGAGCCCTTGTCACCCAATATTCCAGCACATCAAAATTATTCATGGGAGCAGTGTTCTGACTTCCTGTCAGATATTGGCTCCAGGGAAAAATCTCGGAAGGATACAACGAGTCTGAAGCAGGGCGTACCTGTAGAATGACTGCATTCATCCCCATATCTTTTATATCTTCCAAAGTGGAATCAGCTTCAGTTTTAAGAGCCGCCGAATTAACCGTTGCCGATGAAGGATAATCAAGATTAAGAACAGTAGAAACCCAAACGCCGCGAAATTCTTTGGCGGATGAAGAATCGGCCACGGGTATAATCTGCATACACTGAGATGAAACAAAAAAAGCAAACAACAGTGCTATGCAAATATATCTTTTTGTGTATTTGCTCATAGTATATTTTCCTTTCGTAGACACTGTTTAAAAATATGTCATATTATCGATTAACATCGTATATTATAGCACCATGAAAAATGAAACGCAACAAAAAATTCAAAATTTAAAAGTATATATTAATGGATTAGTTTACATAATCTGTTTTTGTTTGCTCAAAAAAAGGCAAATGTGCTATTTTTACAAAAAATTAATGCTTAATATAGGTATATAAGTAAAATTACTGATTGACACTTTCGCAAGAAAATGGTAATATCATATATAATGTGATATTTATATAATAATGAGAGGAGCTATCACAAAATGAAACAATATAAAGTTGCTGTTGTAGGTGCAACAGGTATGGTCGGCAGAACCTTCCTTAAGGTTCTTGAAGAAGAAAAGCTTCCCGTAGAGAGCTACACACTTTTTTCTTCTGCTCGTTCGGCAGGAACAAAGGTAGAGTTTATGGGTAAAGAATATACGGTTAAGGAACTTAAAGAAGATTCCTTTGACGAAGGCTTTGACATAGCTCTTTTCTCGGCAGGCGGTTCTACATCAGAAAAATTTGCGCCAATTGCCGCATCAAAGGGCTGTATTGTAATTGACAACAGCAGTGCATGGAGAATGAACAAGGATGTACCCCTGGTAGTACCCGAGGTAAACCCTGAGGATATTAAATGGAACAATGGTATAATTGCAAACCCCAACTGCTCTACCATTCAGGCTGTAGTTGCACTTAAACCCCTCCATGATGCATATAAAATAAAGAGGATAGTTTATTCTACATATCAGGCAGTCTCAGGTGCGGGACTTGCAGGATATAATGACCTTAAAGACGGACTCCAGGGGGCTGCTCCCAAAAAGTTCCCTCATCCCATTGCAGGTAACTGTCTTCCTCACATCGATGTTTTTCTTCCCAACGGCTACACCAAAGAGGAAGAAAAAATGATAAACGAAACTAAAAAAATACTTGGTGATGACAGCCTGAAAATTACGGCTACCACAGTTCGTGTTCCCGTATTTAACGGACACAGCGAATCCATAAATGTTGAGTTTGAAAAACCCTTTGACCTTGATGAGCTTAAAAAGGTTCTTGCAGCAGGGGAGGGCATTGTTATTCAGGATGACCCTGAAAACAATGTATATCCGATGGCAATTAACGCTGCCGGACACAACGAGACATTTGTAGGCAGAATCCGCCGTGACTTCAGTGTAGAAAACGGCATTAACCTTTGGGTAGTTGCTGACAACATCCGCAAAGGTGCAGCGGCAAATGCCGTACAGATTGCAGAAAAGCTTATTGAATTTGACAACCAGTAATATTTTTTAATTCGGGAAGGTGGTAATGATATGAAGAACAGAATTTTCAGCGGTTCGGGCGTTGCAATTGTCACCCCCTTTAATGACGAAGGTGTGGATTATGAGTCTTTCGGAAGACTTATCGAATATCAGATAGACAACGGAACGGACGCCATAATTGTTTGCGGTACAACAGGAGAGTCGGCTACAATGCCCGACAAAGAACATATTTCAGTAGTGGAATACTGCGTTAAAAAGGTAAACAAAAGAATTCCTGTAATTGCAGGTACGGGCTCTAACGATACTGCGCACTGCTTGGAACTTTCCAAAGCCTGTGAAAACGCAGGAGCAGACGCACTTCTCCTTGTAACACCATATTACAATAAGGCAACTCAGAAAGGTCTTATACAGCACTATACAAAGATTGCTGACAATGTACATGTACCAATGATTCTTTACAATGTTCCCTCAAGAACAGGTGTAAAGATTGGAGTTAATACTCTTTGTGAGCTTTCAAAGCACGAAAGAATATCGGCAATTAAAGAAGCAAGCGGCGACATTTCTCTGGCTGCTGAAATGGCAGCAAAATGCCTTGACAGAATTGATATATATTCAGGCAACGATGACTGTGTTACTCCGCTTATGGCATTGGGTGCTGTTGGTGTAATCTCAGTTGTGGCAAACATCGCTCCCCAGTTTATGCATGATATGTGTGCAGATTATCTTGAGGGCAGAGTTGAAGAAAGCCGCAAAAAACAGCTTTCATGTATTGACCTTGTAAAAGCTCTGTTCTGTGAAGTTAATCCCATTCCGGTTAAGACTGCTCTTAATCTTATGGGATTTGATGCAGGAAAGCTTCGTCTTCCTCTTTGCGAAATGGAAGATAAAAACCTTGAATATCTCAAGGACGCTCTTATTAATTTTGGAATACACATTAAGAAGTAATATATAAAAAAGGTTGAGTTTACAAATGATTAGAATAATTATGAATGGCTGCAACGGCCGTATGGGGCAGGCAATAACCTCTCTTGCAAATAGCCGCAGTGATGTGCGCATTGTATGCGGTGTTGACACATACACCGGGATTAAAAACGAGTACCCGGTTTATACCGAACTTTCTCAGGTTAATGAAGAAGCGGATGTTATAGTTGACTTTTCTAACCCTTCTTCGCTTGAAAATATGCTTGACTATGCCAAAGGCAGGAATCTGCCGGTAATAGTTGCTACAACCGGTCTGTCAGCAAAACAGAAGGATCTGCTTAAGGAAATATCGAAAGATATACCCATATTTTTCTCGGCTAATATGTCGCTGGGGGTTAACCTTTTGATTGACCTTGCAGCAAAAGCGGCACGCATACTCGAAGATACATTTGATATTGAGATAATAGAGAAACACCATAATCAAAAGCTTGATGCTCCGTCAGGTACCGCACTTCAAATTGCCGACGGCATTAATGCAGTGCTTTCTCAGCCTCACGAATATGTATATGACCGTCACTCGGTACGCAAAAAGCGTTCTAAAGACGAGATAGGTATCCACTCTTTAAGGGGGGGGACCATAGTGGGAGAACATTCAGTGGTGTTTGCAGGACAGGAAGAAGTTATTGAGCTTACACACATCGCTCAGTCAAGACAGGTATTTGCAGCCGGTGCAATAAGCGCTGCTAAATTCATCTGCGGAAAGCCTGCCGGATTTTATAATATGCAAAGCCTTGTAAACTCAGTTGAATAAACACTTTTACAAAAGATAAAGCTTGCCTTATTTCAGGCAAGCTTTTTTATTTGCATATATATGATTAAGAAGATATTATTTTTTTCTGATACCGTAAGTTTAAGCGAGTTAACTGAGTAAAGTTTATAGATTAAATAATTTATAGAGGTGAGATGATATGGCTTTTTGTGAAATAAAATTAAGCGAAGAAAGCGATCTTGTGACCGTAAAAGGGGTTGGTACGGATAATGAAAGGCTGGAAAAAGTATACGCTCTGCTTGAAGAGTCTGGATTTAAGCCATGGACCGTTTGCAGATGTGAAGTATTCAGAAACAGTTCAGACATGACATTCTTAATCCCTACCGGGCGTCTGTGTGAACTGCTGGATATGATAAAAAAGCTGAAAAAAACAACTCCCAGGCTTACATCACTGATACGCACGGGAGTTGTTAAAATTGACTTAACTTGTGACAATGGAATTGACTTTTTAAACCGTTTGCTGAAAAACAAAGACTTTCCCAAGCCGGAATTTATCTGTGCATCAGAAAGAAAAATAGAACTTATATTTGAAAACTATGATGCACCGTCTGCAATGGGAATCATATCCCGTCTCACATAAGACCCCTTGCCTAACGAAGGGGAAGCACATAAAACAATATAAAGAAATAGTGCAGAATACTTCCTGCAAGCACAAACAGATGCCATATATAGTGCATATATTTATACTTTGCAAGAACGAAAAATATAACACCCAGACTGTATGCAACGCCTCCTCCGATAAGCAGCCAAAGGCTTTTTGCAAGGCTTTCGGACGGGAGCAAAGGGATCATCTGTTTTGTGGCAAAGATTATCATCCAGCCCATTATTAAATAGAGCACTAATGATATTTTGCTCCACCTTTTCAGGTCAATAGCATTGAGTACAATACCAACTACCGCACAGGCGGCAATAATTCCAAAATAAGTCCATCCGAGAGCGCCCCTTAAAAGCGCAAGGCATATGGGTATATATGTTCCGAGGATAAGCACAAAAATATTGCAATGATCAAGCACCCGGAAAACCCGTTTTGCCTTGTTGTTTGCAAGGGCATGGTATATAGTGGACGATGCGTACAGGATAATAAGTGACGCTCCGTACAAAGCGGCGCTTACCACACTTAGAGAATCACCGTATATGGCGGCATACACTATTGCAATTACAGTTCCTGCAATGGCAAGAAGGGCTCCTGCCCCATGAGATATGGAATTAGCAATTTCTTCGCCGAGGCTTTGATTATTAATGGTGTCCTTTCTGTCGAGCATATACATTCCTCCGCATCTATATTTTTAATCCTGTTTTTGCGATTTTTTGCCGAAATATGTTCCGCTGCATACAATAATTAGCAGCACGGCAACAACAAGCAAAAGCGTTCTCCACAAATCGTGAGTAAACATCATTACTACAGCCGAAAGCGATAAAAGACTGCTTACGGTATAAAGCACAAGCACGGCTCTTTTTTGAGAAAATCCCGCATCAATAAGTCTGTGATGAAGGTGTCCTCTGTCCGGCTTCATGGGTGACTGTCCTTTTGCAATTCTTCTGATTATGGCAAAGGTAGTATCAAACAGCGGAAGTCCCAGCACTATGAAGGGCACGGCAAAAGACATTATCGCGTATGCCTTAAACAAGCCCATAATGGAAATACATGCAAGCATAAACCCTAAAAATGTGGAACCGGAATCTCCCATAAAAATTCTTGCAGGGTGGAAATTGTAGGGTAAAAATCCCACACACGCACCAAACAATGCAATTGAAAGAAGTGCTATACTGTATTCGTTCATCATTATTGAGATGGTAAACAAACTTACAGCGGTAATTGACGAAATACCAACAGCAAGACCATCAAGACCGTCAATAAGATTAAGTGCATTTGTTATTGCCACAATCCATATAACCGTTACCGGAATTGACAGATAATCAAGGTTTATCATAGTACCGTCACTTAATGGATTTGTGAAAAATTCAATAGTGACACCGTGCAGAACTACGATAAGAGCCGCTATAATCTGGACAACAAGTTTAAGCAGGGCGTTTAGGTCATATATGTCATCAAGTATGCCCAAAAGCTCTATAAGTGCCGCACCAAGCAGTATGCCTCTTAGCTGCATGTCAATGTCGCACAGACAAAGAACCGCAACCATAAAAGCGTAGAAAATCGCCACACCGCCCATCCGGGGAATGGGTTTATTATGCATACGCCTGTTATCT
>URVP01000054.1 GCA_900551345.1 uncultured Eubacteriales bacterium | reverse complement strand
CGCTCTTGCAGCTGCAGCCTTTCCTGCATTTCTGCCGAATACGATAATATCAAGAAGAGAATTTCCCATCAGACGGTTTCTTCCGTGAATTCCTCCAACGGCTTCACCTGCTACAAACAGGTTTTCAACATTGGTAGTCATACCATTGGGAGTAATATCAAGACCGCCGTTCTGATAGTGCAATGTGGGGTAAACAAGAATGGGTTCCTTACGAATATCTATGCCGTATTTACCGAACATACGCATCATTGCGGGGATTCTTGCCTCAATTGTGCCTTCTCCGCCGATTTTTTCAATCATGGGAGTGTCAAGCCAAACACCCAGACCACTGCCTGTTTCAACACCGTTGCCTCTGTCATCACATTCACGAATGATTGAAGCAGCAGCAACATCACGAGTCTCAAGAGGATGCATGAATACTTCACCTTTGGCATTAACCAGCTTAGCGCCGAGAGAACGAACTTTTTCGGTAACAAGTGCACCGAAAATCTGTTCCGGGAAAGCGGCACCGGTGGGATGGTACTGAAGTGTATCAGCATAAAGAAGCTTTGCGCCTACACGGTAACCGAGAACGAGTCCGTCAGCTGTTGCACCGTAATGATTTGAGGTGGGGAATCCCTGATAGTGCATTCTTCCTGCACCGCCTGTTGCAATAATAACAGTCTTTGCTCTTGCAACAAGGAGTTCCTGAGTTTCCATATTCATAAGTACGGCACCTGCTGCATTGCCGTTTTCGTCAAGAATAAGTTCGATTGCAGCAGTAAAATCAACAACGGGGATATTACGATTAAGCACCTCGTCACGAAGCGTCCTCATAATCTCTGCGCCGGAATAATCCTTTGCGGCATGCATACGCTTACGGGAAGTACCGCCACCGTGAGTGGTAATCATATTACCCTGTGCGTCCTTATCGAATTCTACACCGAGTTCACTAAGCCATTCTATAGCCTCAGGAGCTTCGCATACAAGTTTGGAGAGCAATTCACGCTTTGCTGCAAAGTGACCTCCGCCGAATGCATCCACAAAATGAATTGCCGGGGAGTCGTTCTCCTTATCTGCTGCCTGAATACCACCTTCTGCCATCATTGTATTTGCATCGCCGATACGCAGCTTGGTAACAATCATAACATCTGCTCCTGCTTCGTTAGCCTCGATGGCAGCAGATGAACCTGCTCCGCCTCCGCCAATTACAAGAACATCCACATCATAATCCGGGTTTGTAAGGTCAACATCTTCCGGAGAAATACGGCTGTGTGCCTGGAGCATAGCTGCCAGCTCACGGGGCACCTTTTCACCTTTATTGGAACCGATTTTAAGCTCTTCAAATTCCTCCTGCTTATAATCGGGATGATAAGCCTTGAGCAAATCTTCTTTCTGCTGAGCAGTCATACGAGCAGGCTCAAGGGCAATATTTTTATCTCTTGCAGCTTCAACTGCTTTAATTGATTCTGTAAATTTTTCGGAATACATAGTTTGCGGCACCTCCTTATTTCTCTATCTCTCTGTTATTGTAAAGCTCCTTAATTTCATCGATGGGCTTTTGCATCAAAGCTTCGATAAGTTCAACAAATGTTCCATCCTTTATCTCTTTAACACGATTTTGCAGATGTTCACATTTGGGAGCCAAATATTTACCGTTAAGTCTGCGTGCAAGCATTGCAACCTGGGGATGAGAAATACCTGCAGGGCAGCGTGATGAACAAATACCGCACATTACACAGTCAAAAGATTCTTCAGCACACTTTTCGTATTCGCCTCTCTGAGCATATGCGATATACTGCATAACATTAAGTTCCTGAGGACAAGCTTTAGTGCAGGCATTACATCCGATACAAGCATAAATCTCAGGATACAGCTGCATCATAATCTGCTCTGAAGGGGATACTTTATTAATATCATATACCTGTTTAACAAGGGGGAAGAAAGGAAGTGTTGCAATATACATATTATCTTCAACCTTGGTCTGACATGCAAGACATGTCTTAAGCTCTCTGTCGCCCTTTATTCTGTAAATTGTTGCACAGGCACCGCAGAATCCGTTACGGCAGCCGCAGCCACGCACCAGCTGATAGCCGGCATATTCCATGGCACGCATAATTGTGAGATTTTCCGGAACTTCATATTTTTTTCCGAATAAAAATATATTTACCATATTTTCCATGACTTTTCCTCCTTATCAATATTCGTCCGGCAGTTCATCAAGCTCATCAAAACGGAATACGGGTCCGTCTTTACATACATATTTAGAGCCGATATTGCATCTTCCGCATTTGCCGATACCGCACTTCATACGAAGCTCCATAGTTGTATAAACCTGATTTTTTTCAAAGCCCAGTGAGGTAAGACCCTCCAAGGTGAATTTTATCATGATTGGAGGTCCGCAGACAATGGCAGTCTTGTTTGTATCAAAGCCAAGCTCCTTTACATAGTTGGGAACGAAGCCTACATGACCGTCCCAACCCTCCTGTTCACGGTCGATGGTAAGATGAACATTAACATTTTCGTCATGCATCCACTCATCTATAATCTCTTTATAATCAACAAGGTCGTCCATGCTTCTGGAACCGTATACAACATCGATTTTACCGTAACGATCTTTATAATGGCGGCAATAGTTGATTACTGAACGCAGAGGTGCAAGACCGATACCTCCGGCGATAAAGAGCAGGTTCTGTCCCTGGAACTCATCGTCAACCGGGAACGGTTTACCGTAAGGTCCTCTTACGGTTATTTGCTGACCAACTTCTGCCTGATGCAGCCACTCGGTAACGCAGCCGCATTTCTTAATTGAAAATTCCATAAATTCTGTATTTGTGGGGGAAGATGTGATTGAAAACATTGCTTCGCCTACACCGGGGATTGAAAGCATTGCACACTGACCGGGTTTGTGTTCAAAGGGCTTTACTCCGTCGGGAGTAACCACTCTGAAAGTTTTAACATCAGGTGTGTCAATGCGGATATCCGTTATTACGCCGATTTTAGGAATTAACATTTCTTCTCGATTACTCATCGTCTTTCCCTCCAAGCGTTTTCATTACTTTTACGATATTCATTGATATGGGGCATTTTGCAAGACATCTTCCGCAGCCTACGCAGCTGAATAAGCCGTCATTGTTTTCGGGATAATATACAAGCTTATGCATAAAACGCTGACGGAAACGCTCAAGCTGTGTAAGTCTGGGCTGACCGGCAGACATTTTTGTAAATTCCGAATACATACATGAATCCCAACAGCGGAAACGAATTACACCTTTGCCCGTTTTAAAGTCTTTAATATCATAACACTGACATGTGGGACAAACAAATGTACATGTGCCGCATCCCAGACATGACTGGGAAAGTTCTTTCCATTCGGGAGCATTGAAATATTTATCAGTTGTTCCTGCTCCGAATTTATCTGCCTTAAGGTCAGCAAGAGGAAGTTTTTTCATTATCTCGGCAGTCTGCTTCTGCTGTGCCTTTACAGCTGCATCATCGCACTCCTGCGTAACGGACTCAAGCTGTGAAAGCAGAGCCTCACCCTTTTCGGTGTTAGCACTAAAATATACCTCGCTGTCTGTTTTCCAGCAGGTTATGTCACCGCCGGGATTTGATGCATCAATATCAAAAGTCTGACAGAAGCAAGTTTCAATCGGTCTTGTACAAGCCATGGAAACGATGGTTCCGTGTTGGCGTCTGTTAGCATAATAACTGTCGGGAGAATCATTTAAAAACACCCTGTCAAGAACCTCGAAGCTTTTAACATCACAGCCTCTTACACCAAAAACAACGAAATCTTCTTTTTCTTCTCTTATATCGATAATTTCAATTTCCTTACCGCTTGTTTTAAATTCCATAAGGTTTTCGGACTGAGGGAAGAAAAAGTCTTTGGGACTGCGTACAGTATTGAGCTGACTGCTCATACAAACGCCTTTTTCCCATTCTTTATATGCAGCACCGTTTTTATCATCAACGGGAAGATACAGCTTTTGTGACTGAGCAATCTTTTCAAAAACCGCATCCAAAGAATTAAGTGAACATTTACGCATTGTCCGACTCTCCCTTCTCCAGTGCCTGACCCGGCTCTATATCTTCTGTGGTATAATCCACAAGCGGAGCACGGCTGCCTACCTCTGCCCCTGCCTGATATTCGCCGTAGAAACTGTTAATATCCTTAATGAACTTTCTGTTAAGCAGGTGAAGAGGAATGTTCTGAGGACATACGCGAGAACACTCGCCGCAGTCCGTACAGCGTCCGGCAACATGGAAAGCACGGATGATGTGGAACATTTTTTCTTCAAAGCTGTCAGATACAGCCTTGTTTTCGACGCCTGAATCAGGATTGTTGAAAACGCACTTTTCACAAGTGCAGGCAGGACATACATCACGGCATGCATTACATCTTATGCAGCGTGACAGCTCATTCTGCCAGAAAGCATATCTTTCATCTTCGGTCATCTTTTCAAGCTTTTCCACTTCGTCAAAGCGGGCAGAATCAAGCACTTCGCCCTCTTCTCCCATAAGCTCATCATAAGCAACATGTTTTTTACTCTTGCAATTTATACATCTTTCTGCAAGTACATCATTTAAAGCAATGGTTTTATCTCCGTCATAAAGGGTTGAAACCTTGAGAGAATCACCCTCTGAAGATATACTGATAATACCGTCACCTGCCAAAGCCTTAAGCTTTTCGGCATCTGCCATGCCGTTGCAGGGAATACCCACAGCATACACCTTTTCTCTGTCGAAACGATGTTCAGTTAAAAGCTGGTTAAAACTGTATGTGTCACAGGGTTTAAGGAAAACCAAAACTTTACCCTCGTCTTTGCGAGTTTGTGAAACAAGATATTTTGAGAAATTTGCTCCGCAGAAATCGTCGAAAACAAAATCTTTTTTCATTTCTTCAATATCATTAAAAAGAGCGGGGGTTATATCATACGAAAATTCGCCTTTTTTCCAGCCCAGCACCCGATTAACAGTACCGTTTTCAAGCAATGCCGCAGCCTTTTCAATCAGCGTTTCTCTTGTTATCTTTTGCATCGCAAATCCTCCAGTCTCTTATTTTCTCCAAGTGCGGCGACTGCTTCGGTAAATTCATTCATGGTTGCCGAAAACTTTGCGCCTTCTGCTGCCGATACCCATTCTACACGGGTACGCTCCTTTTCAATGCCCAGATAGTTAAGCATTGAAAACAGCAGTGCCATTCTTCTTCTTGTGAAATAGTTACCTGATGTATAGTGGCAATCTCCGGGGTGGCATCCGCAAATAATAACACCGTCTGCACCACGCTGGAAAGCTCTCAGAATAAACATGGGGTTTACTCGACAGGAACATGGAACACGGATTATTTTAACATTTTCGGGATAGCTAAGACGATTGTTACCCGCAAGGTCTGCGCCTGCATAAGAACACCAGTTGCAGCAAAATGCCACAATTAAAGGTTTATATTCACCGTTTACTTGCATATTGCATCCACCTCCGCTATAATTTGTTCGCTTGCAAATCCTTTAAGATTCATTGCACCGGACGGGCATGCAACCGTGCAGGCTCCGCATCCTTGACAAACAGCTTCGTTAACGCTGGCAACACGCCTTATAGCTGTTGTTCTGTCCGGCATACGGAATTCCTTATCAACATAAGTGATTGCACCGTAAGGACATACTCTTTCACAAGATGAACATCCGTTACACATAAGTTCGTCCGAATGAGCAATACAAGGATTACCTGTAAGCTTATCCTTTGCAAGAAGACCGATAACCTTAGCGGCAGCGGCACTTGCCTGAGAAACCGTTTCAGGAATGTCTTTAGGTCCCTGACAGGCACCTGAAAGGAACACGCCTGCGGTGGGGCTTTCTACAGGACGAAGTTTGGGGTGAGCTTCTGTAAAGAAGTCATTTGTATCCATACTTGCAGTAAGCATTGTTGCAAGAGGACGGGCAGATTTGTCAGGTTCTATTGCCGCAGCAAGTACAACAAGATCCGCCTCTATATGAAGCTGCTTATTAGCAAGCAGATCAGACGCCTGAACCATAAGCTTGTCACCCTCGGGTGAAACTTTACCTACCATACCTTTTATATAATGTACATCATACTCTTCCACCGCACGGCGATAGAATTCATCAAAGCTCTTACCGGGAGTACGAACATCAATATAGAATACATATACTTCTGTATCCGGGTATTTATCTCTGGTAAGCATAGCATGCTTTGCTGTATACATACAACAGATTTTTGAACAGTATTCCTTGCCTTTCTCAGCACATGCAGAACAACGGGAACCTACGCACTGAACAAAAACTATAGTATGAGGATGCTTTCCGTCAGACGGTCTTAAAAGTTTTCCGGCTGTAGGACCGGCAGCATTGGTAAGCCTTTCAAATTCGAGAGATGTAATTACATCCTTTGACTGGTTGTAAGCAAACTCATCAAACTTGTCCATGCTGATGGGGTTATATCCTGTAGCGGCAACGATTGCGCCGTATTTTTCTTCGATAATTTCATCCTTCTGAGTATAATCAATAGCACCTGCGGTACATACCTTGGCACATACGCCGCATTTGCCGTTTTTGAGCATATTACAATGATCGGGATCGATGGTAGCAACCTTGGGAACTGCCTGTGCAAAAGGAATATAGATTGCACGGCGGTTATCCATGCCCAGATTAAATTCATTGGGAACTTTTTTCTGAGGACACTTTTCGGTACACAAACCGCAGCCGGTACAAACATCCTCTTTTACATAACGGGCTCTCTTTTTGATTTTAACATCAAAGTTACCCACAAAGCCGTTTACCTCTGTAACTTCGCTGTATGAGAAGATTCGTATATTCTCATTCTGAGCTACATCAACCATTTTGGGTGTAAGAATACAAGCAGCACAGTCAAGAGTGGGGAATGTCTTATCAAGCTGTGACATTTTTCCACCGATTGTGGGCTTTGTTTCAACTATATCAACGGGGAATCCTGCTTCTGCAATATCAAGTGCAGTTTGGATACCTGCTATACCTCCGCCGATTACAAGAGCTCTTTTGGTTACCGGACTTTCACCCGGAGTGAGCGGAGCATTTAAATTAACCTTTGCTATTGCTGCCTTGCCCAGGATAATAGCCTTTTCTGTTCCGATGGGCATATCCTTATGTACCCATGAGCACTGCTCACGGATGTTGGCAATCTCAACCATATATGGATTAAGACCTGCGGCTGCCGCAGTTTTACGGAATGTTGCTTCATGCATTCTTGGAGAACATGAACAAACAACAATTCCCGTAAGCTTATGCTCAGCGATAGCATTTTTTATAATGTCCTGTCCCGCCTGGGAACACATATACTGATAATTTGTGGAAAAGACAACACCGGGCTCATTTTTAAGAGCATCAGATACTGCCTGTACATCCACTGTGCCGGCAATGTTACTTCCGCACCAGCACACGAAAACGCCTACTCTTTGCATTTTGCCCTTTCCTCCTTACTTAGTGTACTTTCTGAATGCACTTACTATTGCCTGCTGAGGCAAATCCTCATCCAGAAGATTTGGAATATCATCAGCCTTCAGATGATTTGCACCCTGTTTGCGTATAACCGCAAGACGAACAGCCTCTACAAGCTTAGCAGGTTCAACTCCTCTGGGGCATCTGTCAATGCAAGCAAAGCATGACAGGCATTGATAAAGAGATTTTGAATCCAAAAGAGGTTTTAAATCACCTGATTCAACCATATATACAAACTGATGGGGATGATACTCCATCTGATCATATGCCGGACATGTAGCCGAGCACTTACCGCAGCGCATACACTTTTTTGGGTTTACACCGCTGGCACGGATAATCTCTTTTTGCAGATTTTCATACTCCTTATTCATTGTTATCCTCCTTTATGCCAAAAGCTTCGGCAAGCAGTTCGGTAAAGTATACAACAGGAATTGAATTGCCGTTTTTCTCAAGATTGTATTTGCACAGAGGACAGGCTGTCACAATCATATCTGCGTCATGATTTGAAGCACTTTGAGTAACCTTCATGCTTCTCATCTTTGCCGATTCGGGATTTTCGAGTGTTATATAACCTCCGCAGCATTCATTTCTGTAGGGGTATACAACAGGATCTGCTCCCAGTGCTCTTATTAAATCCTCCATTATAGAAGGATTTTCAGGGTCGTCCATGGCCATTACGCTGTTTGGACGAAGTAAAAGGCAGCCGTAATATGCCGCTATTTTTTTACCCTCCAAAGGTTTTACAACCTTTTCCTTTACCTTGTCATAACCGACTACATCACGCAAAAGTTCAAGATAGTGAAGGACTTTGGCTGAGCCGTCATAAGACATATCAGGTGCAAGATAGTTATTAACCTTAAAAGCAAACTCTTTATCTGTCTGCATTGCATGATTTGTCTGCTTTATTACATTGTGACATGCAGAACATACAGTTACAAGAGGCTGATTATTTTTCTGTGCATCTACCAGCGCTCTGACAGATGAAAGCTTTGTTGCAGCTTCGTTACGGGCGGTAGTAAACACGCCTCCGCAGCACTGCCAGTTTTCGATTTCTTCTAAAGAAACACCGAGCACCTGTGCACTTTCTCTTGCATATTTGTCCAAATCCTTAGCTTTTGTCTTTAATGTACAGCCGGGAAAATACGATACCTTCATTTTATATTTTCCTCCAATCATACCATCTGTTCGGGATGGAATACTTCGTCAAATTTTTCAGCAGTAAGGAATCCCAACTCAACGCAGGCTTCTGTGCACTTTCTCTTGCATATTTGTCCAAATCCTTAGCTTTTGTCTTTAATGTA
>URVP01000053.1 GCA_900551345.1 uncultured Eubacteriales bacterium | reverse complement strand
ATATTATATAGATAGCAGAGATGATTCTGCTTATGACAGATGCGATAAAGGATATAATATTAATAGAAAGACTAAACAGGTTGAAAAAAATCCTGAAAGAGGGTGATTCCGATGTACGATGTAGAAGATATTGAAAGTCTTATGGTAAGATGGGCACCGGAAAATTTATGTAGTGAAGGAGACAATGTAGGACTGTTAGTTGGCAGAAAAAACGCCGAGGTAAACGGTATCCTTGTTGCCTTTGAAGTTACATCTGATATCATAGACGAAGCAATATCTACCGGATCAAATTTGATTGTATGTCATCATCCTTTGATTTTCTATCCATCGTTAAAAAGAATTACGGATGCTGACTATGTAGAAAATCTCGTACTTCGTCTTATTGAAAATCATATAGCTTTATATGCAGCTCATACAAATTTAGACTGGGCTGACGAAGGTGTAACTCGCACATTAGCTGAAAAGCTTGGTATTGATATTATCGATAGCCTTAAAGGCAACGAGGGTGTCTATGGTGATATAGCTCCCGAGCCTCTCAGTTCTTTTGCTGAAAAAGTAAAAGATACATTACAATGTCCACATCTGAAGTTCGTAGGAACTCCCGATAAGATAATAAGCAGAGTAGGAGTTGTAAGCGGAAGCGGAGGAGATTATATAAAAAGCGCAATAGATACAGGCTGCGATGCTTTTGTATCAGCAGACTTTAAGTATCATCAAGCGCACATGGCATATGAAAATGATTTAGCAATTATTGACGCAGGTCATTTTGAAACCGAAAACATTATCGTAGAAAAAATATTTAATTACCTTAGCGATAATACTAACGGTGTCCATCTTTACCAATCTAAGCGAAATAAATCATTTTACAATTACATATAAATATTATTGAGTAAGTCAGACTGTCGCAGCGGTGGCTGATACCATCGATGAGGAAAGTCCGGGCTTCGCAGGGCAGGGTGCCGGGTAACTCCCGGTGGAGGCGACTCTAAGGATAGTGCAACAGAAATAGACTACCGCATAAGCGGTACAGGTGGAAAGGCGAGGTAAAAGCTCACCGGCGCATAGGTAACTATGCGGCCATGTAAACCCCATCCGAAGCAACACCAACCGGAAGGCTTGAATCGGCCCGACTACTTCCAAAAGGTGGCTTGAGCGTTGCAGAGATGCAGCGCCTAGATAGATGACAGTCTAATACAGAACCCGGCTTATAGATTTGCTCAATTTTATTAAATAAAGTGAGGCTGATAAAGTCTATTATGATAGATAAAACTAATTAAACTCTTGGATTTTGTTGATACATTATCCAAGAGTTTATTATTTTGTAAATAATCATCTGCTGTTAAATGGGTGCTCGTAAGATAGCAATTCACCAAAATTACTATTTAAGGAACCTGTCCGATAGGGAGGAAACAACAAAAAAAGAACGATGTCAAGTCTTTCGCTCTTCATCGCTCTTTTTTTACCGCATGCACTTATTGATGCTGAAAGTCTGCTGATGTTAAAGTATCTCAGCCAGTATTTATTGTGTTTTTTATATAATCGCCTCCGCAAATCATTGAAATTACGCAGATTTTCACATTGGTTTGCCTAAATTTTTCATAGAGGTTTAGTCTATGTTGCGGTGCAGTCCAACTACTTTTCCGGCAATTGTAACATCCTTTGTAAAAATGGGTTTATAGTTGTCATTTTGAGGTTGCAGTCTTATTCTGTTCTCTTCTTTGTAATATGTCTTGACAGTCGCCGCACCATCAATTATTGCCACTACTATATCACCGTTTTCAGCAGTCGGTTGCTGCTTTACTACAATGTAGTCATTCTCCAAAATTCCTGCACCAACCATACTGTCTCCATGAACTTTTAGCACAAATAAATCTCCATATTTTTTATAAAATTCAGGCAAAGGCAGATAGTTTTCAATATTTTCAAAAGAAATGACTGGTTCACCTGCAACAATACTTCCTACAAGAGGAGCAGATACAACATTTTTATTGTCGCTTTTTGGCATTATCGCTCTTTTCTTATGACTTTGTCTGTTTATTAAACCCTTATCAGACAAAGTTTTTATGTATCCCTGAACAGTGGAGGTAGAGGCAATTGATAATCCTTTGCATACTTCACGAATAGAAGGCGCAAATCCATTAATATTTACATAATCAACTATAAAATCATAAATTTGTTTTTCTCTTAAATTCTTATCCATGTAAATTACTCACCTTTTGACTCATTGGAAAGGGGGTTTTTATCAACTGCGGATCTAAGTCTTTCATCATCAAGATGTGTATATATTTCAGTTGTTGAAAGATTGGTATGACCCAATATTTCCTGCAAAACTCTTATATCTACATTTCCGTACTTGTACATGAGCGTAGCAGCGGTGTGACGCAGTTTATGTGTTGAGTATTCATTTGTGTCTATACCTGCCAAATCCATATATTTTTTTACTATATTTTGAACTCCCCGCTGGCCTAATCGAGTTTTGTTTTTATTTAAGAACAATGCGTGTTGATCTTTAACTCCGTCATGAGGCCTTACTTCCAGGTATCTATTTAATGCGGACACGCATGCATTATTGAGATATATTTTTCGCTGTTTATTTCCTTTACCGGTCACTGTAAGGGAATTGTTTCTGATATCTTTAATGTTAATTCCCACAAGCTCAGACAAACGAAGACCGCAGTTTAAAAATAAAGTCAGTATCAGATAGTCCCGTTCTGCATTATCACCTTCAACTGCTTCAAGTAGAGCTTTGCTTTCCGTTAATTCCAAATACTTTGGAAGAGTTTTTCCCAATTTAGGTGAATCTAATTCCGCAGCAGGATTATGATCAATGTATTTTGCTTTATTATAAAGATATGAATAAAAAGCTTTTAAACTTGATACTTTTCTTGCTCTTGAACGAGGTCTGTTATCACGAGTTCGATTAAGATATGCCATGTATTCATATAAATCGTCTAATTCTACTTTCTTGACCAATTCTAACGAAATATCGTTAATTTCTATATTTTTAAGTGAATTTATAGCATCTTCATGATTATTTGAATAGAAATCAACAGGCTCAGGAATAATTCCAAAATATACTTTTAAAAAGCGAAGAAAGGTACGCAGGTCGGAATAATATGCATCAGTAGTATTTTTTGTTTTGCCTTTGATCGTGTCATTATATATAAGAAATTCTTTTAAAAATTTAGGACAGTCCGCATAAGGATGCAATATAATCACCACCTCAATAAAGTATATCATAACAGAATATCGTTGTCAAAGACAGTACGGTGCATTTTTATTTGCAATAATAAATGTCAAATATATGTCAAGGAAAAATAAATTAATGAAAACAAGCGATATTTAATAATAGAATGGTAAATTAATAAAATCAGACAAAATGGGACAATATCGTAACAAACAAAAAGAGAGAATAATAAAACTTAAAAAATTAAATGTGAAACTCAACATTTATTAGACATAGTATGTGCAGCAATGTGTACACGGTTAATTCAAAATAAATTATATTATTTAAAGAAGGTAACTTATCTTAAATGGCTTAAACACGCCTTAAAAGCCCAAATATAATATCGAAAAGTCGCTTTACATCCTCCACTCAACTTCGTGAAATTTTTATTTCACGAAGTTGGCATAATATATTGCCGGACTCGTTCAGCAGCTGCTAAGCAGAGATTGTTAGTGTGCGTTTTAGTTGGTTCCTTTTCTTCTCTTTTACTTTTGTAATTTTAATCCGTTATTTATATTTAAAAATTATTATTTAAGATAAATTTAAAAAGCTATAATACAAAAAATCACAACTTGTAAATATTTAATCGTTACGGCTTCACTTTTTAAAATTATTAAAAAGTATTATTTCTTCTTAATAATTGCATCAATTTACTGTATTAATATGGAAATCATAAGCTGTTTAATTGTGGTCTTATAATATTTACTTTTTAATAATACCTTCGTAACACTTCCTCCGCTTATTAATCCTCTCTTGCAAATTTTATAGCTGATGAAACAATAAAAACAACCAAATTAACAACTACAATTGTTGCACCTGAAGGTGTACCGGCTGTTGCTGAAATGTACATTCCTGTAAAAAAACAAAAAATGGAGATTATCAGTGATGAAAACATAACAGATTTATGTGTTTTAAAAAGCCGCATAGATGAAAGGGCTGGGAAAATAACCAAGCTTGAAATAAGCAACGCTCCCATCATTCTCATACCCAAAACTACTGTTACCGCTGTTAATACTGCAATAATGCTGTTATATAGTTTTACGTTTGTTCCTGTAGCTTGGGCAAATTCTTCATCGAATATAACCGAAAATATTCTGTTGTAAAAGATTAAATACATTATTATAACAATTATAGAAGATATTACAGTTAGCAACACATCTGCTTCTGTCAAAGAAAGAATGCTTCCGAACATATAATTATTAACATCGGTGTTCATTCCAGAGGTGACTGATACTGCTATTATTCCTATAGCTAAAGCACTGCTGGATATAATGGCTATTGCGGCGTCTCCTTTAATGTTTTTTTCGCTCATTCTAAGCAAAATAAAAGCTGCTATAATTACCGAAGGAATCGCTATGTACAGTGGGGCTAAATTAAATGCTGCTGCTATTGCCAATGCTCCGAATCCTACATGGGACAGACCGTCACCTATCATTGAACAGCGTTTTAAAACCAAGCTTACTCCAAGAAGCGATGAGCATACTGAAACAAGAAATCCTACTATTAATGCTCTTTGAAAAAAACCGTATGTTAAAAATTCAGCAATCATATATTATTTCCTTTCAAAAACTTTATACCAATATCACTTGTGACATATTCTTCCGTGGTCCCGAAAAAATACTGTGAAACTCCTAAATGCAAAATTTTATTTGCATATTTTACAGCGCTTCTTATATCATGAGATACCATTACGATTGTTATATTATATGCTTTATTTAGTTTATCAATCAATTCATACATCTCTTTTGTTATCATTGGATCAAGTCCGGTTACAGGTTCGTCCAAAAGAAGCATACGCTTTGTTGCACACAAAGCTCTTGCTAACAATACCCGCTGTTTCTGTCCTCCCGAAAGGTCTGTAAAGCGTTTGTTTTTTATTTCATAAATATCAAGTAGTTTAAGTTTTTCTTCAGCTGTTTTTTTATCTTCTGCATTATAAAAAGGGCGTCTTTTCATACTGTTTATTCTGCCTGACAGAACAACTTCATAAACACTTGCAGGGAAGTCATCGCTGTATTCTCTTTGTTGGGGCAAAAATCCTATTTGACTGTTCAAAAGATCGTCACCATAATTAACACTGCCGCTCATCGGGGCTTTCATATGAAGGAGACCTTTGACTAAAGTACTTTTGCCTGAACCATTCTCACCTACTATGCACAAGTAATCTCCCTTTTCAATAGAAAAATTAATATTTTCAATAACCTCTTTACCCTCATAACCTAAGGTTAGATTTTTGCATTTGATAACGCTCAATTATATTCCCTCCGATTTGTCACTGTTTACTAGGTCATTCTTTTTGCATTTGCCACATTTGCCCATCAGAATTGTCTTGCTGCCGTCAACATCAAAGTCATTTGAAAGTTTAATTACACTTTGCATTATTTCTGACTCTTTTTTCCCTAAATGAATAAGAGCTCCGCACTCAGTACACTTTAAGTGAAAATGATTATGACAATCGCCTAAGCTTAAAAACTGATATACGAAATGCCTGCTGCTGCCACATGGTATTCTGGTTACTATGCCTTCCTCTACGAGGGAATTCATAATTCTGTATAATGTACTTTTCCCAATGCTGTGTTTTTGAGACAGTTTTTCAGAAATTTGTTCAATTGTGTATTGAGTATCTTTTGATTCTTTAAGAAAATCCAATAATATTCTTTTTTGTTGAGTCTGATATGACTTTTTCAAAATAACACCCTCTATAATATGAGAATTACTCTCATATTATATTCTTAAATAAGTAATATGTCAATACTTATTTTGCTATATTTACTATAGTGGATGGAACTTCTCCTACTATTATTGTATTAATCAACGGTACTTTGCAGCTTGCAACTGTTTCTGCGGTTTTCCCGGGTATTAACGCTTTTATTTTATATGCAAATTCTATATATACATCATGTCTCGTTTGATTTAAACCAACAGATGTAAATTCCGACTTTAATTCCGTTTCATTATCACCGGATAATAGCAGCGATATGTCTATTTTCGGGCCCAAATTTGATAAAAACAAGTTACCTGTGATACTCATTATCGGTATAGAGATATACATATCCTCACTGGAGTTTATAGCTTCTTGTATACATATTGACAAACTGCTTTTGAGTTTATTAATTTCATAGGTGTTTGCTTCAATGGACGTAATTTTACCATTACTTGCAGTACTTATATTGTATAGATCGGTATATTTAATATTTTTTTGCTGCATATAATCCAGCACTGCATTATTTATAATTGTTTCTCCTATGTATTCCGTTTGTGATTCTGCTATTTCATTAACTACAGGATAAAAATTTCTGTTTAATAAATAACTGAATAACATATATATTAGTACTATAAAAATCAAAATTAAGAATTTTCTTAATTTTTTCTTGTTCATATAAAGTCTTCGACGTTTTCCGATATAAAAATGAGTAATTTTAGGCATATTATCACCTCTTGTTATTATATGCAGCATATTAAAAATAAGGAATATAATTGTAAGATGCGAATATAATTGTAACGGGGTGAAAAGATTGAAATTTTATGTGATTAATAGAAAGATGTTAGTTGTATATGCACTTACAGCTGTATTTATAATGGGAATATTTTATGTCAGTTCAAATATTACTGTGAGTACCTCTTCTTCTACCGACAGAAAAATACCTATATACAGTGTTGACAGAAACGATAATAAAATCGCATTGACATTTGATGTTGCTTGGGATGATGAAGATACAGAGCCCATACTTGATGCACTGGATAAATACAAAGTCAAGGCAAGTTTTTTTATAGTTGGCGAATGGATGGAAAAATATCCGGAAGCAACAGAAATGATACATAACAGAGGGCATGAAATCGTAAACCACTCAGATACTCATCCCTATATGACCAAAATCAGTATGGAAGAAATGGAGAATGAAATTCTTGATTGCGATGCAAAAATTTATTCAGTTACGGGTGAAAAGCTGGGTTTGTTTCGTCCTCCGTACGGAGATTATAACAACGATGTTGTAACTGCTGCTGAAAACACCGATCATAAAGTAATACAGTGGGATGTTGACAGCCTTGATTGGCAGAAGCTGTCCGCAGAAGAGATTTGCAATCGTGTTATGGAAAGAGTAAAAAGCGGTTCGATAATATTGCTCCATGTAGGTGCTGAAAATACACCGGAGGCTCTTCCTCTGCTGCTTAAAGAATTGAAGGAAAACAAATTTAAATGTGTAAAAGTTTCCGAATTGATATATAAGACCGACTATACTATAGATCATACAGGCAAACAAATTAAAAATTAAAAACGGACTGCTTATATGCTGCCTTAATTGCGTACACAATTGGGGCAGCTTAAAATATAAGCGTCCGTTCTATTTTAAATCTATGATTTTAATGTAACTACAGTAACACCGTTTTCGCCTTCTCCATACTGACCAAGTCTGAATTCTTTTACATTAGGATGGGTTTTCAGCATCTTTTGAATACCGGCTCTGAGCACACCTGTTCCTTTTCCGTGAATAATGGTTACAGTATTAAAAGAGGCGATGACAGCATCATCTATAAATCTTTCGGCGAGCATTATGGCTTCGTCTAAAGTATATCCTCTCAAATCTATTTCCGGTTTAATATTTTTAGTACTAAGACCTGAGGATTTTCTGTTTGAAATGTAATCTTTAGGCGCTTTCGTACCGCTGTCTTTTGTTAAGCGAAGATTTGATATATTGGAATTAATTTTTAAAATGCCCACCTGAACAACTGTATTGCCGTTAGAGTCGGGTTTGGAAATAACCGTACCTATCTGGTCAATGTCCACAAGTTTAACCGTTGCTCCCGGCATAAGATTTTTTGGTGGCGGAGATGTATCGATGTTGCGCTTGATAACAGGAGCATCAAGGTTTTTCATTTTACCTCTTGCAGTATTTATTGCTTTATTTGCAGCTTTGCGGTCTGATTCATTTTGTGCTGCTTTAATTTCATCTATTACTGCATTGACTTCAGCTTTGGCTCTTTGTACAATAAGCTTTGCTTCCTGTTTTGCATCGAGTAAATATTTTTCCTTTTGTTTGTTTATTTTGTCTTTATCTAAAGTAAGCTGTTCTTTAAGCTTTTGTATTTCCAGCTTGTATTCTTCGGCGGCAGCTCTCTCCTGCTCAGCTTGTATTCTTGCTTTTTCCAAGTTTTGAAGCACATCTTCAAAATCAATATTCTCCTTGGATAATAGCATGGAAGCGTTATCAATAATTGATTGGGAAAGACCAAGCCTTTTGGAAATCGCAAAAGCGTTGCTTTTTCCCGGCGTTCCCAAAATCAATCTGTAAGTAGGCTTTAAGGATTCAACATCAAATTCACAGCCTGCATTCTCCACATCGTCATGGGTAAGAGCATATATTTTAAGCTCACTGTAGTGAGTTGTTGCCAAAGTCACTGCACCCATATTTTTAGAATATTCAAGTATGGCAACAGCTAAAGCTGCCCCCTCTACCGGGTCTGTTCCTGCACCGAGCTCATCATATAAAACAAGCGAATTTGAATCTATATTGCTGAGTATGTGTACTATGTTTGTCATATGGGCGGAAAAGGTACTGAGGCTCTGCTCAATGCTTTGCTCATCACCTATATC
>URVP01000052.1 GCA_900551345.1 uncultured Eubacteriales bacterium | reverse complement strand
TCAGGCTTGATCGAACAGAATATGCAGAACCAGTATACCCTCTTGGCCTCTGCTTGTCGGTCTGCCAATATGGATCGGTTTATTCGGTCTTTTCTGGAACGCAGACCGGACGGTGTGATTGTCCAGCTGGGCTGTGGCCTGGAGACAACCTATCACCGATGTGATAACGGAAAAACACACTGGTATGCCGTGGATCTGCCTCATGTGATCGAATACCGGCGGGGACTTCTCTCCGAACCGGAACGTGAATGTTATCTTTCCGAGGATGCCTTTGCGAAGGACTGGATCAAAAAAGTCCGCAATGATGTACAGGACTCTCCTATTCTCGTTACTGCAGGCGGATTATTCCATTATTTTGAGAAACATAAGGTCATTGCCCTTCTTCGTATGATTGGGCAGTTTAAAAATATAGAAGTTGTTTTTGATACTGTTAATAAAAGAGGTATGGCTATGATGAAGAAAAAATATATGAAACAAGTAGGCCATACCGATGCGCAGATGTTTTTTTATGTAAATTCAGCGGAAGAACTGGTGGAAAAGATAGGTGGCAATATAAAGGTATTTACGGAGGAACCATATTATCATTACATCCATAAAAACGGCTTAAAGCTGTCCACAAAAGTCAATATGGCGGTTTCTGATCAATTTAAAATGGTAAAGATGATACATCTAAAACTATAGTGGATATACTGTAATATCAGACAGATAGAAATCTATTGTCGAACGGAGTATTTTTTCTGTTAAAGGGTTGGAGAAGAAGCAAATAATCATAACCGCCAGTAAATGATAGCGGAGCTTGATGAGTCTGACAGAGAATTACTTTTACTTCGTTACGTAAATGAGGTACCAGTTTCTGTTATCGGAAAGCTATACCGTATTTCAAGATTTGCAGTCTATCGCAAGATTTCACAAGCAAAGAAAAATCTTAAAGATAAGCTATGAAAGGAGCACTTTTTAAATGAATAATTAAATGGTTTTTATATAAGGATTTATATCTGACTATTGTTGCATATGCTCTCGTCGCTGGGGCTTCTTTTTCAATGAATTCATTATACACCTCCTCAAATGTGATTTTCTTATTTTCAACATAGTCACCAGTGCAATTATAATTATATATAGCCTCATGCATAGCAGCGGTAGCTTCTTTTTTTGTTTTGTATCCACTGCGTTCTATTTGACTGCGTTTTCCGTTAATAACACCTAAATCAATTCTGTATGACCATGTAGCACCTTTTTTCCGTACACTTCCTTTCATAGTAAGACCTCCTATGTACATTCTTTATAAATTATTTTATCAAATTAGCAGCAGAGATCTTAAGTTTTGATAGAAAAAATTTTTTCCACGAAAAAAACATTTTGACACCCCGCAAACCCGCATAAACACTGAGGTTTCAGGGGTTTTCGCGGGAAAAATCAAAAACACGGTCAATTTTGATGGCTTTTCCCACGGATTTCCCACGAGACAAAAAAATACGGAAAAATATAAAAAAACACGATTAGCGAAAATTTACTAATCGTGTTTCAAGACCAAGTATCATAAAGCCTTATTTTAAGCCATTCTCAGAGTATATCTATTCGTATTTATTTGTATCTACGATTAACCAAAATATCTCTTTAAAAGACCTTCAAAGCCTTTTCCATGTCGAGCTTCGTCCTTTGCCATTTCGTGTACGGTGTCATGGATTGCATCGTAGCCAAGTTCTTTTGCTCTCTTTGCAAGTTCAAATTTGCCTGCTGTTGCACCACATTCTGCTTCGGCTCTGAGCTGAAGATTCTTCTTGGTTGATGTTGTTACAACTTCGCCGAGAAGCTCTGCGAATTTAGCGGCATGCTCTGCCTCTTCAAGAGCTGACTGAAGATAGAAAGCGCCGATTTCGGGGTAACCTTCACGGATAGCCTGTCTTGACATTGCAATATACATACCTACTTCTGTACATTCGCCTTCAAAATTAGCCTTAAGACCTTCGTAAACATCGGGTTCGATCTGGTCTTTTGCGCCTACGCCGATAACATGCTCACATGCGAAGTTAAGAGCATCTCCCTCTTCCATAACTGTAAACTTTTCGCCGGAAACACCGCACTGAGGACATTTTTCAGGTGCAGAATCTCCTTCGTGAACATAACCGCATACGGGACATACAAATTTTTTCATAATAATTTCCTCCTGTTTTATAGTAAATAGATTTGCGGCATACCGAAACGCTATGCCATTTATAGATATAATAATTTATTTTTGAATGTTGCAGCTGTTGCATATACCATAGGCATATACCGTCTTACGCCCCACTGAAAAACCGTTGCCGAGCTTTTGAGCGATTATTTCGGGTGAAACAAGTTCATCAAACAGGTCATACACCCTGCCGCACTTTTCACACAGAAAATGCGAATGGTCGCTAAGGTCGGCGTCAAAGCGTGCCTCCCCCTCGCCCGTGTCCAGCTTTCTTACCATACGCAGCTCTTCAAGCTGCTTTAAATTGCGATACACCGTAGCAAGGCTTATATCGGGAAGTTCCTCTTTAACCTGACGGTATATCTCCTCTGCCGTGGGGTGACTTTTGGTACCTGCCAGATATGAAGCAATAGCTTCTCTCTGCCTGCTGTATCTCATATTTATCACCTTTAAAAATAACTGATAATGATAATCATTATCGATTACAGTCACAGTATACAACATAAAAATCACTTTGTCAATAGTAATTTTAAATTTTTTTGGAAAATTTTTCCAATTAAACAAATTTACTTGTCAGGCTTATTGGAGATATATATGAGTGGGTGCGGCGACATTAAAGCAATTTAATTTACATATTTTACGGATAATCTTATTTAGTAACCGCTCTGAAACTGTTTTCTATATATTATACATTATTACTGCTTGATTTCCCGTACTATCGCATTACTGATTAAAACTATTTTTTAGATATGAGCAAGTTATAAAGGGCATTTTTACCCCACGGTGATATTAAACACCCTTAGCTATGGGATTGGTACGTGGTATTATGCTGTAACGCTTGCTTAATGATATTTTACAAATGTAGCCCCGGTACATAGTATTTAAAAGACAGACTATGTATTTAATTATTTTTAACAAAAAAAATCCGCTCCATCGCATTGACAGAGCGGAGTTGAAAAACCATTAATTATTTTTCTTCATATTCAATATCATATTCGTCGCCGGTTATCATAGCGTTTTCGGCTTCGGATATAAGTCCGAGAGATATGGAGTGTCTGCCGCCCTCGAATTCGGTGGTAAGCCACTGCTCAAGTATCTGCATAGCCTCCCACTCCCCCGTCATCTTTCCACCGAGGCAAAGGATATTTGAATCATTGTGAGCACGGGTCATATGTCCCATATGAGCGGTAGTACAAAGAGAAGCTCTGATGCCTTTATATTTATTGGCAATAATGCTCATTCCGATACCGGTAGAGCAGATGAGAATACCTCTTTTAGCCTCGCCTGACTGAACAGCCATTGCTACCTTTGAGGCATAAACAGGGTATTTAACCATTTCTCCGCTGCAGCCAACATCTACATATTCATAACCGTGCTGCTCTAACCAGTCAAGTATTTTAAGTTTAAGTTCATAGCCGCCGTGGTCGTTTCCTATCCATATTTTTTCCGCCATTTTGTAAAATCCTCCTTTTTCTTTAGTACCTTATTATATAACAGGCTTAGTGTGCCATATTTTATTGCAGTACTCTTTAACGCTTCTGTCGGCTGAGAATATGCCGGCATTTGCAATGTTTTTAAGTGAAATACGACTGAAGCGTTTTTTATCTGCATACGCCTCGTCAATCTTGTTATGAATATCACAGTAGCTTGCAAAGTCCGCAAGGTTCATATACGGGTCTCTGTCCATAAGATAACTGTATATAGAGTCAAAGTTAAGACCGCCTACTCCTCCGCTCTTGATAAATTCCAGAGTTTCTCTGATTTCGGGATTCTGATTATAATAATCCTTAGGTCTGTAACCCTTTGCGTAAAGCTCATTTACCTGTGGGGTGGTAAGTCCGAAAATAAAGATATTTTCAGGTCCCACCGCTTCGTATATTTCGATATTTGCACCGTCCATTGTTCCGCAGGTAGCAGCACCGTTTATCATAAGTTTCATATTGCCCGTACCGGAAGCCTCTTTGCCCGCCTGTGAAATCTGCTCGCTTATATCGGCGGCAGGAATAATAATCTCTGCAAGGGACACCTTGTAATCGGCAATAAATACCACCTTGATATACTCACGCACAACCGGGTCTTTTTCGATCATGTCGGACAGTGCACAGATAAACCGTATAATCTCCTTTGCCATACGGTATCCTGCGGACGCCTTTGCCGCAAAGATGAATGTCTTGGGCTGAGGACGCCATCCGTCAAACTTTATCTTTCTGTAAAGGAAAAGGATATGCAGTGCATTGAGCATCTGACGCTTATATTCATGCAGACGCTTTACCTGAATGTCAAAAATTGAATCGCAGTTGACTGTAATGCCGTTGGTTGATGCGATATATGCAGCAAGTCTTTTTTTGTTGTTCTTTTTAATCTGCTCAAGACGGGAAAGAACCTCTTCGTCGTCAGCAAAATTATTAAACTTATCAATATCCCACAGATTTTTTTCAAAGCCTGTGCCTATCTTTTCGGCAAGAAGTGCAGAAAGTTCAGGATTTGCCTGGCAAAGCCATCTTCTGTGAGCTATACCGTTGGTTACATTTGTAAGCTTATCCGGGAATGCAATGTTAAACTCCTTAAAGGTATCGTCTTTAAGAATCTGTGAATGAAGCTTGGAAACACCGTTTACGCTGTAACAGCTTGCAACGCACATATTCGCCATACGCACCATACCGTCGCCGATAATTGCCATCTTGTTAATCTGACTGCCAAGCTGTGGATGTGTATCATAAATCATGCGGCAGAAGCGTCTGTCTATTTCCTCAATTATACTGTAAATTCTGGGCAGATGTGACCTTATCAGGTCAATTGGCCATTTTTCAAGAGCCTCAGCCATTACGGTATGATTGGTATAAGCAAGGGTTTTTGTAGTAACAGCCCATGCATTGTCCCAGCTGTATTCGTAATCGTCCATAAGGATTCTCATAAGCTCAGGGATGCACAGTGCAGGATGTGTATCGTTTATATGAATTACAACCTTATCGGAAAGATTGTCAAATGTCTTATATTTTTCGTAGTGATTTTTTGTAATCTGCTGAAGTGACGCACTTACAAAGAAGTACTGCTGTTTAACACGCAGAGATTTGCCCTGCATATTGTCATCGGCAGGATAAAGCACCTTTGAAATGGAGCTTGCGATAGCCTCCTGCTCGGTGGAACGGACATATTCGCCCTGGGAGAAAAGCTGCATGTCAAATCCGCTTGAGCTTTTTGCACCCCACAGACGAAGAGTATTTACAGCATCGGTATCATATCCCGAAATCAGCATATCGTAAGGCGTAGCCACAACCGTCACATAATTTTCATGAGTGGTTTTAAGCCCCTTATCCGTCCAGTTTTCGTGAACATCACCGAAGAATTTAACCTCAACTGCTTCATCTTTTCTGGGTATAAGCCAATATCCGCCCATATCCATCCAGTTGTCAGGAAATTCTACTTGCCAACCATCTTTTATAACCTGTTTAAATATACCGAATTCGTAGCAGATTGAAAAACCGGTTGCCGGATAGCTCGTAGAAGTCAGGGCGTCCATATAACAGGAAGCAAGTCTGCCCAACCCTCCGTTGCCAAGCCCTGCGTCAGGTTCCATTTCGTAGAGTTCCTCAATGTCATAGCCGTATTCTGCAAGGATACTCTTCATCTCGTTTTCCATACCCATATTCCAAAGGTTGTTTCTAAGAGATGTACCCACAAGGAATTCCATGGACATGTAATAGACCTGTTTCGCCTCCTTAGCGGCAACTTTTTTGTTGTACTCATACTTCTTTTCGGCAAGCATATGATTTACCGCCGTAATCACCGCCTGATAAACCTGTCTTTTATTGCAGCTTGACAGGTCTGTATTGAAGTTGGTGGTCAGTATGGTATTGAGTGCTTCCTTTATTTCTTTTTTTGTACTCTTCATTAAGTCAAGATTCCTTTCATGATAGAATGATTTATCTTAATGTGCTGCCGTGTCTGCCCCCACTAAGAAAAAGCAGGCGTGCAGTATGAATTTATCTAAAAAAGCGAATTGTACAAATCGATATATTCCCCGGCTGATTTTTCCCAGCCGAAATCCCGTGTCATTGCATTTCTCATAAGCTGACGCCACATACTTTTGTCGTGGTACAGACCCACCGCTCTGTATATTGCGTCCAGCATATCATATGCATTGTAACTTTGGAAGGTTATTCCCGTACCCTCCCCGGTTTCGGGATTAAAGGGCTGAACCGTATCCTTAAGGCCTCCCACCGTATGCACAACGGGTATTGTGCCGTAGCGCATGGCAATCATCTGAGAAAGTCCGCAAGGCTCCGAAAGGGAAGGCATAAGGAATATGTCCGCACCTGCATATATCTGGGAAGCTCTTTCGTTGGAGAATGCAATAATACTTCTCACCTTATCACGGCAGGCATACTCCCATCCATGCATAAGGGACTCGTATTCATTATACCCCGTACCTAAAAGTATAAACTGTATGTCCATCTCCACGATTTTATTCATTACTTCACGGACAAGGTCAAGACCTTTCTGAGGAGTAAGACGGGTAACCATGCCGATAATGGGCACATCGCCCCTTACGGGCAGTGCCATCTCGGTTTGGAGCTGCTTTTTGCAGCTTACCTTACCCCTGATGTTTGATGCACTGTAGTGACCTTTTATATATTTATCCGTTTCGGGATTGAAAAGCTCTGTATCTATGCCGTTTACTATTCCGTGCAGCTTACCTCTGCGTTGATTTAATATGTTGTGAAGACCGTATGAATGGCGGGGATAAAGTATTTCCTCAGCATAACTGCGGCTTACAGTAGTTACTGCATCGGCACATTCTATTCCGCCTTTAAGCAGATTAATACAGCCATCATACATAAGAAGCGACAACTCGGTAACTCCCATGCCGAATATACTGCCCAAAATAATCGGGTCATATTTGCCCTGAAATTCTATATTATGAATTGAAAGTACCGTCTTGATGTATCTGTACCGCTCATCTCCACGGTAGAAAACATTGAGATAAACGGGAATAAGCGCCGTATGCCAGTCGTTAACATGTATAATATCCGGGAAAAAGTCGATATGAGGCAGCGTATCAAGCACAGCACGGCTAAAATATGCAAACCTTTCGCCGTCGTCATATTCACCATAAACATTTGCTCGTCTGAAATACTGCTCATTGTCTATAAAATAATACTTGACCCCGTCACATTCTGCAATAAAAACCCCGCAGTGGCTTTCACGCCAGCTGTTTTTTACGCCGAAACTTGTAATAAACCTTATATTACTGCGTTTTTCGCCGTCAATAACGGAATAAAGCGGCAGAATAACTCTTGCGTCAACGCCCATCTTAACCAGGGTTTTGGGGAGCGCACCCATTACATCGCCCAGTCCTCCTATTTTTATAAAAGGCATGGCCTCGGAAGCGGCAAAAAGTACCTTCATAATTTATTATCATTCCTTTCGCAGTGTGCAAAAGCTCTCATCATCCGCTTTTACCCTTCGTGATAATTTTAAAACAAACCGTATTTTATGTCAATATAAAGGTTAACCGATATTATATGCGGTTAACCTTTATATATTATACAACTTTTCCTTTGCCTATTACAAAGGGAAGCTGAGGATTGCCCGTCAGCACTATGTTTTCACCGATTTTAACATTTTTATCCGAGATTACGCAGTTAAGGCTGGCACCCGAAGCAATCTGCGTATTCTGCATTATAATCGAATCCTTTACAACAGCTCCTTTTGCGATCTTTACATCACGGAATATTATGCTGTTTTCCACCGTACCGTCTATGTGGCAGCCGTCGGCAACAAAACTGTTTTTTACACAGTTGTTATCGCCGTATACGGTAGGTACACTGTCTTTAATTCTTGTAAGTATGCTGTAATCGGATTTTAAGAGTTCCTTTTGAATATCCAGATTCAAAAGGTCCATATTTGCACGGTAGAACGAATCAAGAGAATTAATAACGGCACAGTAGCCTTTATGTTCATAGCCGTAAATTTTAAGGCTTTCGCTCCGCTTTGCTATAACATCAATGTCAAAATCCTCCCAGCCAAAAGTTGCACCCTTATCAATAAGTGAAAGAAGTAAATCCTTCTTCATAAGATAAAGCTTCATGGTGACCGGCTTTATATCAGAGGTGTCCGAAGTGCAAAGAAGCGCATCATGCACTCTTCCCGTTTCATCACACTCGATTTCCATATCACCCCGCTGGGCAGGTGCCTTTCTGTAAACAACCGTTATATCCGCATCGCTTTTTTGATGAAAAGAAAGCACATCTTCAAAGTCAATGTTAAACACCATGTTGGTTGCGCCCAATATACAGTATTCCTGAAGCATATCTTTAACATACCTGTTTATATCGTAAAGGGAGCGGAAAAAATCATCGTGAGAAGACAAAATCCCGTTACGGTACGGAGGAAGGATTTTAAGTCCGCCGTTTTTACGGCTCAAATCCCAGTCCTTACCGTTGCCCACATGGTCAACCAGCGAGGCATATTTTGTATTGGTTATTATGCCCAAATCCCTTACGGACGCTTTAACAAGCGATGACAGGATAAAGTCTATCAGTCTGTACCTTCCGCCGAACGGAATGGACGCCGGAATTCTCGTTCTGGTAAGTTCCGATATTTCATTAGTTGCATAAGCATTGGCAAACAATATACAAAATGCATTCATTTTGACATACCCCTTCATTCTTTTAGTTGATTTACCTATTTTACCTGACCGGGAGAAATCATTTCTTTAGGCCGTACCACCTGTCCCGCACGCACCCGTGCGCCTTGACCCACAACGGCAATGCCCCAGCC
>URVP01000051.1 GCA_900551345.1 uncultured Eubacteriales bacterium | reverse complement strand
ACGCTGCCTGCACTGGGCATTTCTATGGGCTGTTTGCTTCGCCTTGCCTGTGCAAATTCTGTCATCTTAGTTTCTATATCTTGTTTGCAGCCTTTTTTCAGCTCAAAGCATGCACTTAAAACAACTCTTTCCGGATGCTGTGAATAAACACTTTTTCTGTATCCAAAATCATGCTGCATGCAGGTTTTTATCTGTCCATCACTGTCAAGATATTGTGTTTTGGTAATAATATCTTTCATCTCGCCGCCGTATGCCCCTGCGTTCATAAACACAGCGCCACCAACCGTTCCCGGTATACCATGGGCAAATTCCATACCTGTAAGTTCCTGCGACAGGGCATATGATGCAGTGCGGGATAAAAGAGCACCCGCCTGAGCCGTTATAACATTTCCTTCTGAGCTAATGTCATAAAGTCCCGTAGTCTTTATAACTATGCCTCTTATACCCTTATCGCTGACCAGTAGGTCGGATCCGTTTCCCATAGTGGTAAGGGGAATGTTTTTGCTCTTTGCCAAGCTGATTACTTGTTGCAGCTGTTCTATATTGTCGGGAATAACAAGACAGTCCGCCTTTCCGCCAATGCGGAAGGTGGTATGATTTTTCATAGGTTCATTTTCTAATATTAAGTTTTGGGGCAGTATATCATAAAGCTGTTTCAAATTGAAATCTCCCTGCGTTTATATTATGAAAAATCCAAATCCTGCCGGGCTTTTTTTAGCCGGCAGTTTTTATCCGTTACATGCCAAGCATTGCAGCACCGATTATTCCTGCGTCATTTCCAAGCTCAGCTGTTTTTATAACTGTCTGAGGAATACCCTCTCTGGAATAACGAAGCTTCTCAACAAGCTGAGTAAGAGGCTTTGTAAGATTCTCCTTTTGATTTGAAACTCCTCCGCCGATTACAAGAATTTCCGGCTGGAAAATATTAATTATGTTTGTAATACCCTCGGCTAAATATTTAAGATACATATCGATAACTTTTTTACCGCCCTCATCACCTTCATACATGCAGTCCCAAGCGGTTTTTCCGTTAATTTTGTCAAGGTCGCCGTTTACGGATTTGTATATCATTCCTTCAGGATTTTTTTCTGCTTCTTCACGAGTCATTCTTATGAGTGCGGTAGCAGAGGAGTATGCTTCCCAGCAGCCCTTTCTTCCGCAGGTGCATGGCTCTCCGTCAACAACTATTACCATATGACCCAGTTCTCCGGCGCAGAAGTTAAATCCGCTGTATATATGTTTGTCTATTATAATTCCGCCGCCTACTCCTGTTCCCAGTGTAATCATGATAGAATTGTTTACGCCTTTTGTAGCGCCGCCGTATGCTTCTCCAAGAGCGGCACAGTCTGCATCGTTACCTATATAAACTGGAAGATTTATTGTTTCCTGTATTATTTTACGCACGGGCGTATTGCTCATATTAATATTATTAGAATAAATTATAACGCCGTTTTTACTGTCCATGGAACCGGGAGCGCCGATGCCTATCCACTCAGGAGATGAGTTTGTATCCTCTATAACTTTTTTGCATAAATTGGCAATGCCTTTAACAACTGCAACATCACTTCTTTCCGCACGGGTAGGTATGGATTCTTTATGCAGTATGGTGCCGTCCTCGTTTACAAGACCTACCGCTATATTTGTGCCTCCTAAATCAACTCCTAAAAACTGCTTCATAATTATATTTTCCTTTCTTATATATATATTCTATAGTATTATTACCGTTATTTGTTTTTAAAATTAATCGTCAAAATAGCTTTCGCCGTTCATTTCTGCCATAAGACGGTTGTTAAGAGCCTCGGCAGCATTGTAGCCCATACGCTTTTGACGAATGTTCATCGCTGCAACTTCAAGAATAACCGCTAAATTTCGGCCGGGACGAACGGGTACTACCAATGAGGGAATATCTATTCCCAAAAGATTTGTATATTCGTCAACCAGACCCAGTCTGTCATACTGTTTTCCCTGCTGCCAGCTTTCAAGATGAATAATCAGGTCAATTTTTTCCGTATCTTTAACTGCGCCGATACCGAATATACGCTTTACATCAATAATGCCTATGCCTCTTAGCTCGATAAAATGACGGATTACTTTTGGAGAACTGCCTACAAGTGATATTGCTGAAACCTTTTTTATGTCAACGGCGTCGTCTGCTACCAAACGGTGACCTCTTTTTACAAGCTCTATGGCAGTTTCGCTTTTACCTATTCCGCTCTCGCCCAGTATAAGCACACCTTCACCGTAAATTTCAACAAGTACGCCATGGCGGGTTATGCGGGGTGCAAGCTCTTTGTTAAGATATGCAATAAGCGCACTCATAAATGAGCTTGTGGAGTGGTCGGTACGCAGGAGAGGAACTCCGTTATCCTTTGCCGCTTTTAACAGTCCGGGCAAAATATCCAGATTTCTTGTTACAACAAGTGCAGGAGCTCCGGATGCAAACAGTGCCTCAAAAGCTTTGGTAACCTCATCGTCGGTAAGTGTTTTAAGATAGCTGTATTCCACCATTCCCACAATCTGTATTCTTGTGCTGTCAAAATGGTCAAAAAATCCTGTAAGCTGTAAGCCCGGACGCAATACATCCGTTGAAGAAACAAGGATTTTTGAAGTGTCGCCGGGAATGTAAACTTCCTCCAGTGAGAATTGTTCTATAATTGAAGAAAGAGGTACGGTAAAATTAGGCTCGGTCATTTTATAATCCTTCCTTTCGGGAGTAAATTTAACTAAACATACCATTACAAGTTATATTATACAATAAAATACAGGTTTTTACAATAAAAAAATATTTAACATTAATGAAAAAAACACTTGCATTATTATAAAAGTTGTGGTAAAATATCTTTTGCTTATAAATTGTGAGTAATTATTATCTATATACTTATGGTATTATTATGGAGGTGTTTTAAATGGCAAAGTGTGAAATCTGCGGCAAGTCCGTATCATTTGGCATAAAAGTCAGCCATTCTCACAGAAGAAGCAACAAAATGTGGAAGCCCAATGTGAGAAAAGTAAGAGCAATTGAGAATGGTCAGCACAAGAGAATTTATGCATGCACAAGATGTCTTCGCTCCGGCAAAGTTGAGCGTGGTTACGGTGCAGGTGTTAATCCTAATGCTGCTGTAGCTGAAGAAGCATAATTTTTAGCTGAAAAAACAAAAGAAGCCTTTCCTTTACTTAGGAAGGGCTTCTGTTTTTATTAATACCTTTAGTTATTATCATTCATTTTAAAGATGACTTTAAGGATTCTGCTCACCGTTTTGGGAGCTTTAAGTACAACAACTTTCAAAGTTTTCACCTCACTATTATAATAATGATAAGTCTATGCTGCCGTATGTATCTAAAGCTTCAGCATTTAAACCATAGACATAGACCATAGCAGATTATCAGTATTGCCAAAACAACCGATAACATCCACGCCGGCAGCAGCAATGCCAAAAGTACCCCGACAGACAAAGCAATCATAAGTATACACAGCAGTATGCTTCTTAAAAAGAATGCCGGAATCACCCTCTTTTTATGTCTTTTTTTATTACCATTATATTTTTTTAGGCTAAAAAGTGTGCAAACCTCTTGACTTTAATAAAAAATTATCATATAATATTTTTTGCTGATTTACATAACGGGATGTAGCGCAGTTTGGTAGCGCGCAACGTTCGGGACGTTGAGGTCGCAGGTTCAAATCCTGTCATCCCGACCACATCGGAGCAAAGGAAAGCTTTGCTCCGATTTTTGTTGTATTCTTTATTGTGTCGAAAATTAAATTGCCTTTTAGTAAATTTCTTTTAGATACAAATACACTCCCGCACTCCACCCTAGCAGTGCAGGAAGGGCATGATTGTAAACATCTTCATTGACTGCTTCGATACTGCCCTTTTCAACATTATATTTTTCCCATAGATTTCCTGTGCTTTCAAATGTTTTTTCTATCAATGAAATATATTTATGTGCAATTCTTTCTGCATCTTCATGGTGATTATAATTCTCCATAGCTTGTGTAAGGATAAACTGCATGGGCGCCCATCCGTTGGGATACCCCCATTGATATGTCCCTTTCAGTGAGGCTTTTTCGCATGCACATATACCGTATTCCAGTTCAAGACGGGGCAGATTGTTTATTGTAAGCTCTGCTTGCTCACAACTTGCCACGCCTGCCCAAAGCGGATAGAATGAAGCTGCTGAAAGGATATTGCCGAATTTGTGATTTACAAAGTCATAATCCATATATGCACCGACTGATTCATTCCAAAGCCATTGCTCCATAAGGCTGCGTCTCCTTTCGGCACGACGCAGCCAATCAACCGTTTCTTCCTTATATCCAAGAACTTCAGAAAAATACACCATGTTTTTCTCAAACATAAAAAGCAAACTGTTTAGATCTACATGAGCATGATCTATGGTGTTGCATGCATCCGAGCCAAAGCGAGGGTTCATATCCCAGCCGCTTTCACACATTGCACAGAAATGTGCACCCATTTCCTGACGATTTTCTTCAACCTTTATGCCGATTCGTATTTCTCCGTTGCTGCACGCAGTTTCCAAATCCGCAGGATCAGTCAAGTGACAGTTATATTGGTTCAGACCGATTGGCGTCATTCGTTTTGTCATAAAAAACTGATACTCTTTTTTAAGCACATCATATGCACTTTTAAGCCAGACGGGATCTTTGTAATAATTATAAATATCCAGGACGGCAAGGCTGAGGACAGGGGGCTGAGTGTTGTGAAGGTAATATGTGCGGTTACCGTTGGGCATAAACCCTAAGCGGTCTACCAAATACAGCATATTGTCAGTATTATTTTTTGCCTGCGATTGCATACCGCTTGCCATTAAACCTTTATTGGTAAAATATGTGTCCCAGTAATATATTTCCTGAAAAAAACTATCTGCACTGGGCACTGTATACGGATAAGGCAGACCCAGTAAGGTTCCTTTGTCCTTTTGCTGAACGCGTAAAGTCTTATCCCAGTTTTCTTTTATAAACGATTCGGGAGATTTGTCTTTTTGCATGCTTTTTCCTTCTTTCTTTTATAAAATAAATATTTATAATTTTCTGATTTATGTGCTATTTTAAATTTAGCATATGGCAAAAAATGATACAATAAAAATTATTGCTTTTTAGTGTATTTTGTTGTGGACTTCCCCAAAAGCAAAAAGGACTGCAATATAATACAGTCCTTTTTGTGAAAATGGTATTATGGTGGTGAGTTGTTTACGGTATAATATTTAAAATATTAACCGATTTTTTGTGCGAGTATATAAATTTTATTTTATTAATACTTATCAAATTTGATAACGGCTTTGAATAGATCGCCGTCTGTTACAATTTCAAACTTTCCGCCGCACATACGGGTATAGCTTTCTGCAATCGCAAGACCCAGACCGTTTCCTTCCGCTGTTCTGGATTTGTCGCCTCTTACAAATCTGCCCACTATTTCGGAAGCGTCGAAATCCATGGGGTAAGATGCTATATTTTTAAATTCCATGGTTATTACTCCGTCTTTTTCGTGTGCCGAAATGAATACCCTGGTGTTGCTTAGTGTGTACTTTAATATATTACTGATAAGGTTGCCTATTACACGAGACATCTTTCGTCCGTCAGCCGAAATATAAAGCTCTTTGTCAATGTCCACGCAGAAGGGCAAATTCGATTTTTTTATCTCGTTGTCGTGCTCACCCAGGGATTGATTTATAAGAAGTGCCACATCTATTTTTTCCAGCACTACTTTCTCATTTCCGCTTTGAGCTTTGGAAATGTCAAACAGATCCTGAGTCAGATTTTTTAATCTGTCGCTTTTGCTTGCAATTATTTTTACATAGTCTTTTGCTTCTTCAGGCATATTTTCCACCTTTGAAAGGAGCTCTGTATAGCTTATTATGGAGGTGAGAGGCGTTTTAAGGTCGTGTGATACATTTGTTATAAGGTCTGTTTTCAGCCGTTCTGCCTTAATTTTCCCTGCTACCGATTCGTCCAATCCCTTTGCGATATGGTTTATATCCTCTGCTAAAATTTTCATATCATCATTTTTAAGTTCGGGGATTTTATATGTCAGATTACCGTTTCTTATTTCGCTGATGCCCTTTTTTACCTCGTCAAGGTCTTTGGTTCTGTAGGCGAACATATAGCAGGCAAATAAAAATATCATAATACCTATCAGAACCCAAACAGGAGTGAATATGGTAAACAGTCCGCACAGAGCTATTGCCCCGGTATATATCAGCAGTATGCCGATAAGTATTATACCCGACTGTTTATTATGTTTTGTCAGAATGATTTTCTTTACCTCTTTAAAAGAGCTGTAAAACTTTTTGAATATTTTAACCGTAAATTTCCATATCCGTCTTATAATGCGAAGAATAATGCTTGATTCAATAAATCTTTTGCGTTTGATGTTGCGGATTATTGAAAGCATGGAGGTAAGAATAATGCCTGATGCCAAAGCAGGAATAACAAGCGATGACATATACAGCAGATTTATCGGAATATTTCCCGTTTGATATGAGTCAAGCAAAATCATCCAAGCTGCAATAGCTCCAACCCCGAAGCAGCATATTGCCGCAAGATGTATTTCCAGCCAAATATTATCTACCCATATAGAGGTATGCTCTCCGTCCTTATTTTTGCCGCATACGCAAATAAGATATATTAAAAAGATTAGGGCAATTATTACAAATATAAAGACTTTTGTAAGAGTGTCATTTACAACAGCCTCTTGCTGCTTCCATATTGTTTTGCATTCCTGTGTGTAAGTATCATTTATACTTGCACATACTGTTATGGTGTCGGTGATGGAGTACCGTGACAGTTCTTCAAGAAAAGACCCGGCTAAATAATAGTTTGCAGGGTTAACATCTGCACTTGATTCACGGGTTACATTCCCCTGAGCATCTTTTGAGGCATAAACATAAAATTCCTTGTTTTTTAAAATATCCACACTGTCCGACCAGCTGTTGGTAAATACTTTGTCGTTCCACTCAATGTAATAATTTATTTTATCGTCAGCCAGACTGCTGAGTCCCTGCTCTATGCGTTTTTCTATGTCTTGTGAATGTTCTTCCTCTGGCTCGTCTGCTGTATCCGTCTGAGTGTCCGGAGCGGCGGTATTGTCATTCATATAGTAATTGTATGTGTATTCATTAGTGTCATAAAATTCGGGGTAGCAGTTTGCGAGAATATGCTCAGGCGATACAAGAAGAGAATTAAAGTAACTCGTATCCGAAAAATCACGCTCAAATCTGTACACCTGCTCCTCATCGTCCAGATAATCTGCCAATCCAATCGTCGCCGTGAAAACGCTTGCAACCATGCTTGCTATAAAAAGTATTACTGCTATAACCTTTGTATAGTTAGAATAAATGATTTTTTTCATTGCCGTATCCTCCTTTAGTCAATCTTATAGCCGATGCCCCAAACTACCTTAAGATATTTAGGCTCCTTTGGATTAATTTCTATTTTTTCCCGTATATGCCGTATATGCACTGCAATTGTGTTGTCGCCCACAACAGTATCTTCATTCCATACTTTACGGTATATATCTTCCGCAGAAAATACACGGCCTCTGTTTGATACCAGAAGCTCAAGTATTTTGTATTCGATAGGGGTCAGCCGTACATCTTCACCGTCAACTTTTACGCTTTTGGTTTCGGTGTTTACGCACAGACCGTCTATGATTATTTCCCCTGTTCGTTTTCCTATGGAGCCTAGGGTAGTGTACCGTCTCAGCTGCGATTTTACCCGTGCCACCAATTCGGACGGGTTAAACGGTTTTGTTACATAATCGTCCGCCCCGGCTGTAAGTCCCAGTATCTTGTCTGCGTCTTCTGACTTTGCAGATATTATAATTACAGGGATGTTCCTGGACTGACGAAGCTTCATAAGGGTTTTTATACCGTCCAGCTTTGGCATCATAATATCGAGAATCATAAGATGAATGTCTTGCTCGGACAGAAGCTCCAAAGCGTCTATGCCGTTGTATGCCTTAAATACGGTATAGTTTTCGCCCGACAGAAAGATTGCAATGCTATCCACAATTTCTCTGTCGTCGTCAACAACCAGTATGTTCATTATTTTTCACCTCCGTTTGTATCATACAGCATAATTATTAAGATTTGGCAATGAAATTTCTTAATATTTCTTAAGATTTTCCTTTTTTATATGTTTTATCCACCGTTAAAGCATTAACACAAATACTGCCGGCGGTATGTTTATACCTCCCGGCAGCAGATTAAAAAACAATATTGTCAGGCAGTTGATGCCTGTTTGTCTTTATTATTTCCATCCATATTCAGCCATGGCTTTGTTGACGCACTTCCAAAGCACCTCGGCTTCCTCCTTGGTCATTCCTTCGGGAAGGTAGGGGGCAGCTGAGATGTCCATACCTGTAAAGGCTTCAAACCAGCTTGCGGCAAGCATGTATCTTCCGTGAATAAGATTAGCGTGGAATCCGTCACGGTTAAGACATATTTTGTCATCCGCATATATCTCTTCTGCTCTTGCGTATTGGAAAATCTGACCGTTTGGTATAATACGAAGAGGCTTTTTTGAAGGGGTAAGTTCGCCCATCTTGACTGCAAGGGAATCATATGCTTTTTTCAAAGCGTTGAACATCTTTTCGCTGTCGCAGTCATAGCGGACAAAATCGGGATGACTTGAAGTCTTTTGATATGACCATGTCTGATGCACGACAATTTCTGCATCGGGCTGTACTTTGAGTATGTATTTTACCAGATTGTCGGCATAGGGGTGATAACTTTCTTCTATTCCGCTAAGACCGCTCACCTGCTGAATTGTGATATAATCGTACTTGTTTATGGCAAGTGCTGCTTTTAAGCCGATTTTACCCACGGTTTCTCCGTCCATCTCCAGGTCATAATCGGGCAAATCTTTTTCTATATTGTTCCAATGACGCTCAAAAGAACAGCCGCCGATAAAAAGATTGTAAAATGTTATATCCGCTCCGGCACTGTCTGATATTTTTTGCAGATATTTGTTGGCGTCTTGTGAAAAACTGTTGCCTATGGCAAGAACTCTTTTCATTCTCTTTTTCCTCCTAAAGTTTAATCAAAGCACTACTCCGTCTTTAAAAATGGATATTTCACGGTACCCGTTTATTTCATTTTTTGTAAGCTTTCCTTCAGCTATGCTTATGCAAAAATCAAAGAATTCCTTTGTTAAATCCTCTCCGTCAAGGCAAGGGG
>URVP01000050.1 GCA_900551345.1 uncultured Eubacteriales bacterium | reverse complement strand
GATATAAAATATAAGGATATATCAAGCATGGAGCTTTTAAAGCAAGTTATTATAAAGCTAAACGGATATAAAATTATAAACGCCGATGTTACAATCATTGCACAAAAACCCAAACTTTCACCTTACATTGAACAAATGACCGAGAATATAAAAAATGCCACCGGCTGCGATAATATTAATATTAAGGCAACCACCACCGAGCGAATGGGATTTGAAGGCGAAGAGTTGGGCATTTCGTCACACGCCGTATGTATGATTAAAAAATTATAACTTATCAAAAATTACCATAAAATAAAGATTTTACAAGTATTAATGCGTTTTAGCGTGATATTTGCAAATATTTTCACATAATGACTATTGCTTATATATAAAAAAGTGGTAGAATTACCATTGTTAGCACTCGATGAGGTTGAGTGCTAACACTAAAGTAAAAATACAGGAGGTAACTATAATGACAATCAAACCGTTAGGTGACAGAGTAGTCATCAAAGCAATGGAAAGCGAAGAAACAACCAAGAGCGGAATCGTACTTCCGGGTTCGGCACAGGAGAAGCCCCAGATGGCTGAAGTTGTGGCAGTAGGCCCCGGCGGCATGGTTGACGGCAAAGAGGTTGTTATGGAAGTAAAGGTCGGCGACAAGGTTATCACAAGCAAGTATGCCGGCACCGAAGTTAAACTTGACAAAGAAGAGTATACAATTCTCCGTCAGAGTGATATTCTGGCAAAGGTTGAATAAAACATAACAATTGAAAGGACGGTAGATTTATATGTCAAAAGAAATAAAATACGGTGAAGACGCACGCAAATCTCTTGAAAAGGGCGTTAACCAGCTTGCCGACACCGTTAAAATTACAATGGGTCCCAAGGGCAGAAATGTAGTGCTTGACAAGAAGTTCGGTGCTCCTCTTATTACAAACGACGGTGTTACAATTGCAAAGGAAATAGAGCTTGAGGACGCTTTTGAGAACATGGGTGCTCAGCTTGTTAAAGAAGTTGCTACAAAGACAAACGATATAGCAGGTGACGGTACTACAACAGCTACACTTCTTGCACAGGCAATCGTAAGAGAAGGTCTTAAGAATGTGGCAGCAGGTGCTAACCCCATGCTTGTTAAAAAGGGAATTCAGTCAGCTGTTGATGCCGCTGTTGAAGCTATCAAGAGCAACAGCCAGAAGATTAACGGCAAAGACGACATAACAAGAGTTGCATCAATTTCAGCTGCGAACGAATTTGTAGGCGAACTTATTGCAGAAGCAATGGAAAAAGTATCAAACGACGGTGTAATTACTCTTGAAGAGTCAAAGACCGCAGAAACATATTCTGAAGTGGTTGAAGGTATGCAGTTTGACAGAGGCTACATTTCACCCTATATGGTTACAGATACAGAAAAGATGGAAGCTGTACTTGACGATCCGTACATTCTTATTACAGACAAGAAAATATCAAATATACAGGATCTTCTTCCTCTTCTTGAACAGATTGTTCAGCAGGGCAAAAAACTTCTTATTATCGCAGAAGACATTGAGGGCGAAGCTCTTACAACCCTTATTGTAAACAAACTCAGAGGCACATTTACATGCGTAGCAGTTAAGGCTCCCGGCTTCGGCGACAGAAGAAAGGCAATGCTTGAAGATATTGCAATTCTTACAGGCGGTCAGGTAATCTCCGATGAACTGGGTCTTGAACTTAAAGAAGTTACTTTTGACCAGCTCGGCAACGCAAAACAGGTAACAGTCCAGAAGGAAAACACCATAATCGTTGACGGCGCAGGTGAAAAAGACGCTATCAAGAACAGAATTCATCAGATTAAAACTCAGATTGAAGAAACAACAAGTGATTTTGATAAAGAGAAACTTCAGGAAAGACTTGCAAAACTTGCAGGCGGTGTTGCAGTTATTAAAGTAGGTGCAGCAACAGAAGTTGAAATGAAAGAAAAGAAACTTCGTATCGAAGATGCTCTTGCAGCTACAAGAGCCGCTGTTGAAGAAGGTATCGTTGCAGGCGGCGGTACAGCATTTGTAAATGCAATTCCCGCAGTTGAAAAGGTTATTGCAAACACAAATGACCCCGACGAAAAGACCGGTGCTGCAATTATCTTAAAAGCACTTGAAGAACCCGTTCGTCAGATTGCTGCAAATGCAGGTCTTGAAGGTTCGGTAATCGTTGCTGAAATCAAGAATTCAGATAAAAACATCGGTTTCAACGCTCTTACAGAGAAGTATGTTGACATGATTAAGGAAGGTATCGTTGATCCTACAAAGGTTACTCGTTCAGCTCTTCAGAACGCTGCCAGCGTTGCATCAATGATTCTTACCACAGAATGCCTTGTTGCCGACAAGCCGGCTCCCGAGCCCGCAGCTCCTGCAGGCGGTGCAGGTATGGGCGGCGGAATGGGTATGTACTAATATCCGTCAATCGCATATTAAACATAAAAGGTGCAGCTTACAAAAGCGGCACCTTTTTCTTGTTGCATATAAAAAGGGTTTCTGCTATAATACAATAGGAAGTGAGGTATGACAATGGATATTACCCTAAAAAAAGCATGGAAACATTTTTACACAATTACCAAGCATCGCCACAGGGTTATTGCGCATTGTGCCAAAGCAGGTATTTTATGGCAGGGACTGCGCCATGACCTTTCAAAATACACTCCTACAGAGTTTTTTGCAGGTGCAAGATTTTATCAGGGAAACAGAAGTCCCAACGAAGCTGAGCGTGAATATAGGGGCTACTCCATAGCATGGATTCATCATAAAGGGAGAAATCGTCACCATTTTGAATATTGGACGGATTACAGTCCTGCCACCAAACTGGTTGAACCCGTAAAAATGCCTGTAAAATATGTTATAGAAATGTTTTGCGACCGTGTTGCGGCAAGCAAAATATACAAAGGCGAAAAATATAACGACAGTATGCCGCTTGAATATTTTTTAAACGCAAAGCACAGAAGAGTAATTCATAAAGACACTTCCGCCCTTTTGGAATATCTGCTTATAATGCTTCGTGATAAAGGGGAAGAAGAAACTTTTAAATATATTAAAAGCATAAAAAACAACAGTAATTATTCCGCAAAGGACTTTGATTTAGATGAATGAAAACAACAAGCTTATAATTAACCTGCTTAAATCCATGTCAGTTGATGAAGCAGGTTTTTCTAAAGTAGATAACGAGCTGCCCTATGCAATATCTATAGTAATTCCACTGTCAAGATATGTTATCTCAAAAATAGACAAACAGCCTACTTTTGAATATTTCCATCATTACAGAACGGTCAACGCATTTATTGACCATGTACTTTTAAGGTGCGGCTTGGAAATAGGCAAACAGGGGTACAGATATTTATGCGTAGGTGCTTCTCAGTCTACAGGAGAGTACAGGGGATATTTTTCCCACAAGCAGGCGGCTCGCCTTGCAGGTCTCGGCTACATAGGAAAAAGTGCCCTTTTCATATCGGAAAAATACGGTCCTGCCGTAAGACTGGGAACAATTCTTACAGATATGCCCTTTGATACGGGCAGACCCATAGACAAAGACTGCGGCGAGTGCACAATATGCCGTGACGCCTGTCCTGCCATGGCAATAAGAGGAGTTAATTACAAAGAGGGCATGGCGCGAAGTGAAATTTTTGACGCCGCAGCATGCAGTAATCATATGAAAAAACAATATCAGTATATCGGACGGGGCAGCGTGTGCGGCATATGCATAGCCAAATGCCCCAAATTTAAAAATCCCCAATCATAACCGCAAAAATAGGCAGAAGAAACCGACTAATAATAATCGGCGCTTCTGCCCTTTTCATGTCTTAAATACTATTTAGCAATTATTGTAGCCATGTTCAATTCTTCGTTCCAGTCTACTGCAAAGCCCAGATTTTCAGACAGGAATCTAAGAGGTACATATGTTTTATCACCTATAAGTTTGGGCGCCACATCAGTTTGTACTGCCTGACCGTTTACCTCTGCCGACAGACTGTTTATTCCAAATGTTACACTGTCACCGTTTCGGGTGGCTGTTGCCGTTTGTGTATTTTCATCCCATTCCACCTGTGCTCCTATCTGTTCAAACAGAAATCTCATGGGTACCAGTGTTCTGTCATTTTCTACTACCGGCGGCTGCTCAAAACCGAGAACTGTTCCGTCAAGATTAACATAGTATGCTTCCTTCATTGCATTCAGCTGCGCATATACTTCGGCCTTGGGTACATATGCCCGATGGTAATAATCGTGCATGGATGAATCTAAGTCCTCTAACTCGCCAACCTCAATAACTATATTATCTCCGGCTTCATATAACAATCTTACAATGTATTGATTCCCATGGCCAGCAACATATGACTGCATATTTATTTTCACAAAATACACATTATCATTGGATAAATATATATCCCCTGCTGCATCTCGTTTTACAAACCAGTCTCCGAACTTTTTTAAATATGTCAGCTGCACATCCTGTTCATAATTGATATCATAAAAAGTTTCCCTGTCGAATGACACACTGTCTTTAAGCATAGCTACCGAAGAATTCTCTCTGGGTATAATATCAATATTCCTCTCTGTACCTTCATCTATTACGGTCCAGTTTTCCATATCCTCTGAAACAACGGTAGTATATACATACACTACATATGAAGGAAAATACGCTTTAGTTCCTAAATAAGGTACATATTCCACCTGCCCATCTTCATCTATTACAGGTTCACAGTAGTGTGTATATGTACAGTAATATTTACCATCCCAGTAGCCCATGTCGATTATAAAAGGAAAATCCCGGATTTTTTCTTCTGTATTAATGTTAGAAAAATCATATGTTTTCAGTACATTAAAGTTTTCGTCAAGCAATTTTAAAGTGTTGGTTCGGATATAAATCGGTGCGTTATCAGCTGATGATTGCCTGGCAAGATAACAGTCCCCCGCTTTTACCATATCATATACAATTGTACCATGAGCTGCTTGTTCTTCCAGGTTTAGTGGCCTGGTATGAAAATACTTACTATATTCTTTCTGAAAAACTACATACTCTGTTCCATTTATTTGAGATGTATATATATCATATCTTATTTCATCTGTTTCTTCTATATGATTAAGGTATTGTTTTGGTGAATCCATAGAATAGTCAGAAACTTCTATTGCAGTAGGTGAAACTTCTGCAAACACAGACAAGGTGTATATCAATGCAATGGTTAAAGAAAGTACGACAGACAATGTTTTTTTCATAATTATAACCTCCTAATGCTTAATTCTTAAGAACACTCATTTAGCAGTTATTGTAGCCATGTTCAATTCTTCATTCCAGTCAACTGTAAATAACATATAATACGAAAAAAGCGGCAGCAAAATGATTTTTGAAATCAACTTTGCTGCCGTCTTATATTTTATCTTATATATTCTATGTCTGAATCAGGCTGATTTTTAATAAGATTGCTGTAGACTACATCATCATATTCAACTGTAATTCTGAGCTGAGGCATTGCCCCTTCCGGTCGATTTACGGTTAATACAAGTGCGTAATCTTCGGTAGACACGGATTCAAAAAGTGTATCAACGGGTTTAATAATACTTTGCTCCGCATCAAAGGTTACTGATTCTATCCTGATTTTGGAACCTTCATAATAGGGCATAACCACTATAGTATCCGATCCGTTTTCATAATCAAATGTTTCAATATCCTTTGCATCTATATCCGACGCAGAGGCATTGTTTATAATAGCTCCGTAAGTATCGCCTTCAAACTCGATTTCTTCTTTTTCAAGTGCTTCATTAAGAGGTTCAAGCGGCTCAGTTTGTTTGGGTATTTCTCCCTGTTCATTATTAAAGGTTACCGATAGCCCCTCCCCCTCTTTTGCCTGTTTATCGCCGCAAGCGGTAAACAGCAGTGCAAAACAGGAAAGGAGCAGCATTATGGATAGAAATTTTCTCATGTTTATATCATTCCTTAGATAATTTAAATGTTTACTCAAAAATACCGTCTGTTACGGAATTAAATTTAGCTTTTACTTAGTTACTATAAGAGTATTTACAAGATAAGCACCATTGCTCATTGTACCAAGAACCAGCACCTGATATCCTGGTTTAAGCTTGCTCAGAGAATTGATGCCAGAGTTGGAATTATCTATAATGGTACAATTACTCTTAATAACAACCTGCTGGTCAAGTCCTGTTTCTGAATTGGTAAGAGTAACAATATTGTAAGTGGGGTTAACCGCAGTTACAACGCCAACAATCTGTGATGGTGCTACAACCGCATAAGAGTATATCTTATCGGCATTTGCACTCTTTGTAGTAATTTTCACCTGAGCACCCGGTCTTAAAGCATACATATTTGAAGATGCATCATCGATAAATACCTGAGTAGACTCGGTTATCACTATTTTTTCTGTAGAAGAATCGCTGAGTTTAACAGTGATGTAGTTTGTATCACCGAAAGTAAGCTCTTTGATAGTGCCTTCAATTGTCTGGTCAACGCTTGTAGCTTCTATTGATTTGACTTGATGATATTCCAACACAAGCATAAGTTTATCGCCTTTTGCAATATCGTACATGGAAGCGTTAAGGTTATTTCTGACTACCCCCACATCATCAAGCATTGAGTAAGTTTGCTCGGTGCCGTTTGAAAGGCTGATTGTTATGGTATTAGGGTCAACGGTGTAACTTACAAAAGTACCATTAACAGTTGTATTCATATTTTCAAGTTCTATCTTGTAGACATTGTTTTCACCGGTATAGTATACGGTTGCATAGTGAGTGGTTTTAATCTGAGAAAGACCTACAGAATCGCCGTTAAGAGATACGGATGCGGTGGAAACAACATTAAAAGTCTTATTGGTAGTAGTGCCGTCTTCGTTAAGTACAGCAATTTTAATCTCGCCGCCGCCCGCAGCTGATGACGAAACAACCTTACCGGAAGCGGTCTTTTCGACTGAATCGGAACTCCATTCAACCAGACGGATTGTATCATTTTGGATGCTGAGTCTGATAAGAGTGCCGGATTTTATGTCACTGATGGTCGCAGGAGCACCGTCAGCACGGTAAATGGTTGTATCCTGAGTATTAAATTTATGGGAATTACCTTCTGAATCATAAGCGGTAATCTGCTTCTGTGATGCTACTACAGACTGAACAGTAACAAACTCTGTTTCCATGTTCATTGCACGCATTGTGTTATACATCATGGTAGACATCTGTGCTCTTGAAACCTGCATAAGCGGGTCGAACTTGTTATTACCTGTTCCCTGCATAACCTTAAGCTTGGTTATATATGAAACATAAGGCTTTGCCGCTGTAGGAATATCCGCAGCATCATCATATTCTATAACCACTGATGACTGGTTAAGCGCCTCTGCTTCTCCACCCATAACTTTAGTAAGAAGAATTGCGGCTTCGTATCTGAGTTCGGGTGAATTTTTCTTATCTTCGCTCAAATAATCAGCAAGATCAGATTCTGTTAAAACACCCCAGTACATAAGATAACAAAGTTCTTCTTTGTTGTTAACATTGTAGGAGGCAAGCTTTGACATATACTTATCTGCTGCCATATCAATATATTCTTTATTCTCTTCATCGTTAAAACCGAGTACTCTTGAAGCAAGAATAAGAGATTCCCACTTGCTTACAGCATTTCCGGGACCGAAAGTTCCGTCGGGGTACCCCGTCACGAGACCTATGGAATACATCTCTTCTATGTAATCTTTAGCCCAATGGTCATCAGGTACATCGCTGAATGTTGACGCAGCAAGGCTTGTCAGACTGCCAAATGCAAGTAAAACTACAAGCATAACTGCAATAAAGCTTTTAGTTCTCATTTTTCTCCTCCCTTTCGGATATATAATGTAGATTCTTTTTTTTGATTATATCACAAATCAAAACAAAAAACAACTGTTGTTACAAAGTTGCAACACTTGTTACATTTTTGCAATAATGGAAAAAATTTAGGGTTGATTTATGTCGCAATATGTTATAGAATGTGACCTGTGGTTGACATAACAACATCATCTGTCGATTATGTTAACTGTACGCCATATAGGAGGCAAACAAAATAATACTATATTAAGGAGGAAACAAACCTATGAAAAAAAGGCTTACAGCATTGGCAGTAATTTTTACACTCGTGCTTAGCTTAATGGTACCGTTCACATCATATGCAAACACAATTGCAGACGATGTAGCCGGCACTGAATATGAAGAAGCTGCATACCTTCTCGGTGCACTCGGCATTATGGTAGGCGATGCAGAATCAGGTAACTTCAGACCTGACGATTCACTCAGAAGATCAGAATTTGCAAAGATCGCAGTAGCACTTGCAGGTCTTACAGAAGTTGCAAACGGACAAAACTCAACAAGATATCCTGATGTAGTTGCAAATCACTGGGCAACAGGATTTATCAGCGTTGCAGACTCTAAAGGATATGTAATCGGTGATGACACAGGCAATTTCAGACCTGATGACAACATCACTTTTGCAGAAGCAGTAACAGTTCTTATCAGAGTACTCGGATACGAGCCTTCTGCTCTTGACAACGGCGGGTTCCCCTCCGGTTACCTTGTAACAGCAGCACAGAACGGTCTTACAAGAGGCATTTCTTATTCTGCGAATCAGGCAATAACAAGAGGCGTTGTTTCTCAGCTTGCATACAACGCACTTACCATCAACATGATGAAAAAGGTAAGCTACGGTTCTAACGAACTTTATGAAGTAGTTGACGAAACTCTTCTTGAAGATGTACTCGGCGTATACGAAGAGTACGGCCAGGTAACAGCTACAAATCAGTCTTCACTTACAGGTGAATCTTCACTTAAAGACGACGAAGTACAGATTACCGAAGCAGAAAGCGGCGAAGCTTCTATCTTTAAGACAGGCGAAACCGTAAGCAGACAGTATCTTGGCTACAATGTAGTATACTACTACACCCAGCCAAAAGCAAGCTCTGACAAGACTCTTATTCTTGTTCGTCCCAACACAAACAAGATGACAGAAATCAAAATCGCAGCTGAAAACCTTTCATCTATCGAAGGAGAAGCTGAAGAAGAGAAGATCCTCAAATACTGGAAGAACAAAGAAACAGACAAAACAACACAGAAACTCACAATTGCAGGCGACGCATCAATCTTCTACAACGGTGTGGCAACAAGCGATGAAGAATACGCAGCAGAAAACATGCTTGAAGTTCTTACAAGCGGATATGTAACACTTGTTGACATTGACAAAGACGATGTATATGACCTTGTATTCATGACAAAGTATGTTAACTATGTTGTAGACGAAGTATCTCTCAGCGGACACAAGATAATGGACAAGGGTACCAACCCCTCCCTTAAACTTGACCCCGAAGATGCAGCACTCACATTCAGCATTGTTAAAAACGGAGTGGAAATCGGTCTTGAAGATTTAGAGGAATACGAT
>URVP01000049.1 GCA_900551345.1 uncultured Eubacteriales bacterium | reverse complement strand
GCCCGAAAGCGTTTATGCAGGGGATTGAAACCATGATAGCCGAGCTTGTGAACCGTTACCGTGAGTTTGACAAGACACATAGCAATCCGTTTCAAGAGAAAAGCGGTGTTGAAAAATGAGTACAGAGCTATCAACGCATTTCCCGTTCGACGCCTTTATTACCAATCTCGGCAAATACAACGAGGGTGAATTAGTCGGCGAATGGGTACACTTCCCGACCACGCCGGAGGAAATACAGGAGGTATTTAAGCGTATCGGTATAGGACAAACGGACGAGTTCGGACAGCCCTATGAAGAATGGTTTATTACGGACTATGATTGTTATGTACCCGGTCTGTATGACGTTTTTGGCGAGTATGAAAGCCTTGACGAGCTCAATTATCTTGCAAATAAGATTGAGGAATTGTCAAACGGTGAGTTTGAATGTTTTCAGGCCGCCGTGGAAATGGGCGAATATACGGGCAGTATTCAGGATTTAATCAACCTTACGGAAAACCTCGATTGCTATAACCTTTATTCCGATATACATAGTGATGAAGATTTGGGCTATTATTGGATTGAGGAAAGCGGAACCTATGACACGGAAGCAATGGGACGTTTGTCAAGCTATATTGATTACGAAGCCTTTGGGCGTGATGTACGGCTTGACGAGGGCGGCGAGTTTACCGATTACGGGTACGTTGTAAATAACTACGGTAATTTTATTGAACAGTATAACGGCAACCGTGAGGAAATACCGGACGAATACCGCGTTTTAATATCGGAGGACGAGCCGGAGCTTGACGAGCCGGGGGATTTATCGGTAACGGAACAGCTCGCCCATATGGGCGAAGATGAAAAACAGGCGCTTGTAGACGGGATAGAAATGGCGCTTGACTATGGCATGGCAGAGGACGTTCCTCAATCCGATATAGATTTATATAACGCCGTCATAAAGGAGCGTTCCGAACAAAAGCCCTCTATCCGAAAACAGCTTGCGGAAAACAAAGAAAAATGCGCGGCTGCTCCGCAGGCTCCCGAAAAGAATAAAAATCATGATTTGGAGGTGTAGCAAATGGATAAAAATTCAGATTATATTTTCAAAGCCTTTATCATAAATTCAGCGGAATATGACAACGGAAACAAAGAAACAAGCGGTGCATGGCTCTATTTTCCGACCACAAAAGAGGAAGTTTCGGCATTATTCAAGGAAATAGGGCTGCCGAACAGCGCAGACAGCGATACATATTTCATTGACCGTTATCATTCCGGCGACAATGATATTGCAAAATTCCTGTCTATGTATACAAACATTGACGAGCTGAATTATCTCGCTTCCCGTATATCAGAGCTGGAGGATATTGAAGCGTCAGTTTTTCAGGCAGCAATCCAGACGGAGAAAATCAGCACAATTTCAGACGCCGTAAACCTAACCTATAACACGGAATACTACAATATTGTACCCGATATATTCGATTATTCAGATGTTGGAAAATATTATGCCGAAAAAGCGGGGTTTGATATAAGCGCAATCGGCGAGCTTGCGGACTTCATCAATTACGAAGCCTACGGCGAAAGGTGTGCAAGAGAAAACGACGGCGAGATTATAGACGATATGTATTTGGAATCGGGCTGTACGGATTGGCAAAATGCGTATAACGGTAATATTGAGGATATCCCCTCTGAATATATTGTTACCGAAAACGGCGGGAATGTACGGTATGATTACCTTTTTGATATTACATTTGAAGCGTCAAAGGATTTGGCATTTGATATTGACCGATATATACGCAGTGTCGACAAGGAATATTCCGCAAAATATCCCAATGATTTTGGCCGAATGAAATATTACTCGGATTGCCTTATAGAGGGCAGGACGGATGGGTTAAAGGATATTTTAACCGCAATCGGCACGCTTGAGGGCGATGAATTGGTTGACAGGATATACGGATTTGAGCAGGAGTTTCCTGATGAGCTTCGAGAAAGCGAGGAACGGAATATGAGCGATAAAATGAAAGTATTGGTTGTAGAGCCCATGCAGGAGCCATATGTGAAAGAGATTGACACAGGATTAAAATCCCTGCAAAATGAGGTTGGCGGAAATATTCAGGCCGTATATCCGTTTGAGGAAGAAGCGGCCGTTATCTGCAATGAGGAGGGCAAAATGAACGGGCTGGAGCTCAACCGCGCATTATATGACGATAACGGCAGAGTTTATGATATTATTGCCGGAACATTTCTTATATGCGGATTGACGGGCGACAGCTTTGGAAGTTTGCCGGACGACCTTATCAATAAGTTTTCAGAACAATTCAAGCAGCCGGAAACATTTGTAAAGATAGGACATGAGATTATCTCTATTCCTGCCGAGCCCATAAAACAACCGAATTTGAATATAACGGAAAACAAGGGAATTATCAATTTTGGCGCTTCAAGTCAAAATACCGTTATCCACCAAACAACGCAGCAGATAAAAACAAACAGCGTTAATATGAGAAGCGTTAGCAGGTCGAAAACAGCGGCAAGGAAAAAGCCCTCTGTGAAAAAGACACTTGAGCAGGCGAAAAAGGAGCAAGGCGACCGCGGGCAGCCGAAACCGCCCAGAAAGTCGCCGCCGGAGCTATGACGATACCGCTTACCCCAAAACAGAGCCGGCGGGTAAACGCCCTTATACGCCGTGAATGCTGTAACTACGATAACGGGATTTGTATTTTGCTGGACTGCACCTGTCCGCAGACAATCACCTATTCGCATGTTATCTGTAAATGGTTCAAAACCGCCGTCCTGCCGCTGGATGAGGGATTGCATACAGAACTGATGAAGCCGAAGAATACAAAGGTATGCGCTGTTTGCGGCGCGGAATTTACCGCACCAACACAGAAATTCAAATATTGTGATAAATGCCGTAAAATTGTCCTGCGGAAACAAAAAGCAGAATACCAGCGGAAAAAGAGGTTAGAGAGTGGAAAATTAGGGCGCTGAAAACCGCATAAAATCAGGACTTTTTAAGGCTGAAACAAGCAAAGTAATATAAATCCCTTATACCCCCCTCAAAAACGCATTTTCATTTTCCACTTTTCATACATTAAAATACCGTGATACGGTCTGCCTTACGGCGGGTTGTATCACGGTTCTTTTTTTGTATGCACCATATTATTTTCTTGTCGGTTTTACGTTGACATCGGGTTTTATGCTACCCTCAATCTTTCCGTTTTCTTCTTCAAACTTTTTAATATTCTCACGAACCAGTACGAGAATATGACTGTTGACACTTCGTCCTTCATATTCAGCGATATATCCGATTTTATCCAACATTTCTTGCTCTATTCTGATTGATACACTCTTAATAGCCATACTATCACTCCAAAACAAACATATTATATATTTATTTTATCTGTATTTTGTGATATAATGTAAGAATAGATATACAGTATATCTACAATATTTTTTTAGGAGGAATTATGATGGAAAACAAAATATGCTGTTTTGCAGGCCATAGCAGTATCGCCGATAAATCTGATTTAAGCGTACAGATATATGAAAAATGCGAAAAATTGATTTGCCAGTGCGGCGTAAAAACATTTTGGGTGGGCAACTACGGCAGCTTTGATACTCTTGCGGCCGGTATTGTCAGAAAACTAAAAAGCAAATATTCAGATATTGAGCTTGATTTGATTTTACCTTATGTTACAAAAACAATCAACGAATACAGGGAAATGTATTACAAAGAGTACGACCACATGATAATAGCAGATATGCCGGAAAACACACCTGTCAGATACCGGATATTAAAGTGCAATCAGTTTATGATAGAGCAATCGGATTTTTTAATTGCTTATGTCAATCACTCTTTTGGTGGTGCGGCGAAAACATTGGAATATGCAAGAAAAAAGAAACAGATAGAGATTTTCAATTTTGGCACAGGCTAAATAGCGCGCCTACAAAAAGCAGCGTACATACGAAAAAAGCGGTATAACAGTAGAAAGTTAGACGGCTGAAAACCGCATAAAATCAAGGGTTTTACCGCGTGAAAAATAAAGGGTAATATCTTTTCCCTTGTACCCTCAAAAACAGCGTTCTAATTTTCTATATATTCATATAAAATGAAAGCGGGAGCAAAATCTGAAAAGTTTTTTGCTCTCGCCAATATTTTTGTATTGACAAATATCTATTTGTAGTTTATAATAACATATAGATAAAATTCTATGTGAGGTGAGCAAATGAGAAACAACTATACAGAAACAGCCGCAATATTCAAGGCGTTTTGTGATGAAAACAGAATACGAATACTTGAAATGCTGCAAACGGGTGAAAAATGCGCCTGCAAACTTCTTGAAGAATTAAATGTTACACAGCCCACACTTTCCCATAATATGAAAATCCTTTGCGATTCGGGGATAGTGGAAAGCAGAAAAGAAGGCAAATGGACGCATTATAAGATTTCAAATAACGGACGAAACAATGTATTGAAACTGCTTGGAGAAATTACAAATACAAACAGTTCTTGCGAAAGCAAGTGCTGTGATTGATAAAAGCCATTGTAACAAAATGGCTTTTATTGAATAGAATATATAGACGCATTTCAATATAACTATATAAGGGAGGATTTTTATGGAAGTATTAAAAACAGCATGGGACTTTTTTCAAAACGAAGTCCTTGGTATGGGTTGGCTCAACCGGCTCATTACGATGATTTTAAACGCCTGTGGTTTAGATACCACAAGCAAAATCGGCGGGAGCATCCAGTTTTTCATTTATGATACCATAAAAATTATGGTACTGCTCGGCGTTTTGATTTTGATTATTTCGTATATTCAAAGTTATTTCCCGCCCGAACGGGCAAAAAAGATACTTGGCAGGTTTCACGGGATATGGGCGAATATCATTGCCGCCCTGCTCGGCACGGTAACGCCGTTCTGTTCGTGTTCCTCTATCCCGCTGTTTATCGGGTTTACAAGCGCAGGCCTGCCGCTTGGCGTTACATTTTCTTTCCTAATATCTTCACCAATGGTGGATCTCGGCAGCCTTGTTTTGCTGATGAGCATATTCGGTTGGAAAGTCGCCGTTTTGTATGTAATATTCGGTCTGGTGATTGCTGTGGCCGGCGGTACTCTTATCGAAAAACTGCACCTTGAAAATCAAGTGGAAGAATATATCCGAAACGGCCACGCGATTGATACGCCGCAGGAAGAACTGCATTTCAAAGACCGTATGAAATATGCATGGGAACAGGTCGTGGAAACCGCTAAAAAGGTTGCGCCCTATGTTTTGATTGGCGTAGGTATCGGCGCTCTCATTCACAACTGGATTCCGGAAGATTTCATTGTGAAAGTGCTTGGCGACAACAATCCGTTTGGCGTTGTTCTCGCTACCATTGCCGGTGTTCCGATGTATGCGGATATTTTTGGTACTATCCCGATTGCCGAAGCTCTGCTTGCAAAGGGCGCTTTGCTCGGCGTTGTCCTCTCTTTTATGATGGGCGTAACGACGTTGTCCCTGCCGTCTATAATTATGCTGCGCAAAGCGGTCAAGCCGAAACTGCTCGGCATTTTCATTGCGATATGTACCATTGGTATTATCCTTGTAGGATATTTGTTTAACGCACTGCAATATTTTATTGTCTAAAAACAGGAGGTTATCATAATGGCATTATTCAATTTTGGAAAGAAAAAGGAAGAAGAAAAGAAAACGGCTGGTTGTAGTTGTAGCTGCGGCTGTGCTTCCGGCGGAATAGAAAACAATACGAACGATTGCTGCCCTGATATAAAAGAGGGTGAAATCTGCTGTATCAAGGTATTAGGTGCAGGCTGTAAATCCTGCCACGAACAATTTGAATACGCAAAACAGGCTGTAAATGATATGGGACTGTCCGTTGCGGTGGAATACATTACCGATATGCCGAAAGTGATGGAATACGGGGTTATGAGTATGCCCGCCATTGTTGTGAATGAAAAAGTTGTCGCTTCGGGTAAGGTGTTGAAATCAAATGATGTGATTGCTTTGCTGCATAAGCTGGGGTTTTAAAGATGGATAAGAAAAAGATAGCTTTTATTTGTGTGCATAATTCCTGCCGCAGTCAGATTGCGGAAGCGCTCGGCAAGCATTTTGCCGGGGATAAATACGATTTCTATTCCGCAGGAACGGAAACAAAGCCGAAAATCAATCAGGACGCTGTTCGGCTTATGAAACAGCTTTACGGGATAGATATGGAACAAAGCCAGTACAGCAAGACGATTGATAAAATCCCCATGCCCGACATTGCGATTTCAATGGGGTGTGATGTCGGCTGTCCTTATATCGGCAGGGCATTTGATGATGATTGGGGGCTTGCCGACCCCACAGGAAAACCGGACGCCGTTTTTATAGATATTATAAAGCAAATTGAGGAAAAAGTAAAAACATTATAAAGAAAAAATCCTTTGTCAAAACGATTGGCAAAGGATTTTTCTTTCTATGCAGTAAATAGACGAACCACGGTAACGGGAATATACCAAACGGCGACAAGCAATTTCCATATCAGAATAAAACCGCCGATCAGTGCGCCGATTGCGACATTGAAACAGCCCATTGCAATCCCTGTCCCTAAATTTCCAAAGAACATTGGCAGCATAAACATAAACCGTATGCCAAAGGGGATTCCGCACAGCATTAAGAGATACATATAGTTGACTGTCCCATATTGCACGGCAAGCTGAAAAAACAGGTTGTAAAGAAATACTGCAAGCAATACCGGGCATACGCTCTTTTTCACAAAGGTTGTTAAAATATTTGCTCTTGTCATTGTACCACCTCTAAAAGTAATTTTCGGGCAATGGTAAACATGGCGGAATCCACAGCCGGAATGTCTAAATAAATTAGGTCTGCCGCAATGTCAGTATTCGGCGTATAGCTGGGGTTTATGGATTGATATATTCGTGTGTAGGCCTCTTTCCGTGCTGCTGCATAGTCCATACTTCCGTTTTCGACTGCTGTTATCAGGTCGGCAATCAGCGACGCAATAACGGGTTCCTGCTGTGCGTAATAGTCCGGCCGTAAGTACATATCCCGGTATTCGAGGATTGCGTTTCTTGCGATTGCGGTCAAATCTGCATACCCGTAACCGTTTGTATTTCCGGCAAGGACGGCGCTATGAATTTCACGGCTTGCCTTGCCCCACGCCTCGCCAAAACCCAAACCGTTTTTCACTTCCTCTAATATGGGGCTGATTAGGTTTTCGGTAATAATGATACTTTCCTCCGTGACGTTTATCGGTGCAGCTTCCTTTGGGACTTCCGCTGCAAGGACGGGGGTGGACGACAGAACGGCGGCTAACACAAATGCCGTTATTTTTGGTTTTTTCATGACACAAAGCCTCCTTTATTTTTATTCGCTGCCTTTATTCTATCACAAAACCAACGACGCGCCCAGCCCTGTAAGGCTACATTTGCGCTACAAATCCGGTTCCCTGTCCTTTTCTTTTTCGTGAGGAATGTTCAAAAGCAATTCCACATTGCGCTTGATAACGTCTATTTCGGCGGTCTGCTGTTTCAGCTTTTTGTATTCGCCGTACAACTCTTTTTTCTGCCGGGCCAGCCCGTCGGCAGTCTGCCTGATTTTATCAAGTGACGGTGCGTGTTTCCCTTTTAATTTTTTTGCGGCTGCTTCAAACAACGTGAGCTCGCGGCGGTGCTTTTCTGCAAAGGCAGGTTTGTTTTTTGCCCTTTGGTATTTGGTATAGACAGGTTTTAATTCGTCATAAATAGCGGTATGCTTCATCAAAAGCGCCGTATCGCTCATGCTCTTTTCCGTCCCCTTGATTTGTTCCGAAACAGCGGTAAAAGAAGCGTGTATTTTTCTTGCGGACTGTTCCAATTCCTCATACGTGCTGATGTTGTGTTCGGTTAGGAAGTTTAACGTTTTGCTTGCCTGTTTCAAATTATACAGCTTCGCCCAATGCTCGTAGCCCTTGCTTTCCTGCGCCTTGATATTGTTCTGAATGTCGATTAAAAGATTGATACGGCGGTTCTCTTTCCTTGGCGCTCTTGTACGCCGTTCAATCCGATCCCTTATTGCTTCCTCGGTATAGCGGGGGCCTAAGGTTTTTCCCCGTGTAAAACGCTCTTTTCCTTTGGCGCGGAATGAAATGTACTTGCCCCGTTTCACTTCATAATCGGCAATCTCCATACGCAATAGGAAGTCCTCAAAGTCTGTTGACCGTGAGATTGCCTTGTCAATATCCGCTTTTAGCTGTGCTTTCCAGCTTGTACCCTGCCGAGCTGCGGAATATTCCTTATAGCTTTTGCCCTTGTTCTCATTCGGCGGTATGACGGATAAGCCGTGCTCCTCACACAGCCGGTCGCTGATACGGCGGGTTCGGTTATTCCACCGTCTGTTGACATGGCTGTGCCTGTAATCAACAAAACTGACGTCGCAGAAAATGATGTGGTTATGGATATGATTGCGGTCTGTGTGCGTTGTTAGAACGTATTCAAACCTGCCGCCCAACACTTCATCGGCAAGCTGCTTTCCAATCTCGTGCGCCTGCTCCGGCGTGGTTTCGCCCGGCGCAAAGGATTGTATCAAATGCCGCGCTAAATGCGGGCCGGGTTCACTTGCTTTCTGCCTTGTCCATTCAAATTCCATATCCGCCGTTTCCGGCGAACAGCCGTAGGAATGTATCAATAATGCGCCGTCCGTTTTGGCGGGATTGCAGATATAGTCAAGGGCTTTTTTCAGCGTAGCGTTGATAGCATGGTTCTTTGTAACCGCCATATCTCACCGAGCCTTTCCCGAAGCTCTGCAATATCTTCCCGGTATATATCGCTGGTAGAATTGACACGTTTTGCAATTTGGTTGATATTGCGGCCTATAGCGTGCAATTCCTTGTTCATCTCTTTTATATTGGCGGTGTCGGTATAGATGATATACCCGTCAATCGCCATTTTCCGCAGATATGCCCCGATCTGCCTTGTGGGGACAAGAGACATTTTATATTTAATGAGTTTCCTTTCTTCTTCTGTTACCCAGATTTTAAGCTGGATATTCCGCTTTCTGTTAGCCATATGTATATCCTCCGTATGTGAAAGTAAGGGTTTGGGACTATCCCAAATTTTGACCGATTTTCAGAATCGGAAAGCAAGGTCAAAAACCGCGAATGGGTACTCATTCGCTTTGCTTGCTGTTCCTTAAAAATTAGTTTTTTCCCTATATACCATATCCTAAAAAAATCGTGATTTTGTTGCATAAATCACGATTAAAAGCAAAAAAAATTACAGCCTGAACTCGGCTGCAATTTTCAAAATCTACTCTATGATACAGAAAAACGGAGGGCTATTCCTCCGTTTCCGTTCTTGTTTCTATAATTCCTCTTGCGGTAGCTTCAATAATCGGCAAGTCCCGTTCGGATATGCTGTCAATCAATCCGTCCACTTGTCGGCGTAGTGTTGAGCGTTCCGGCTGTTTTTCAAAAATGAATTGGTCTACTGATATATTGAAAAGAGTTACAAGTTCGTACAATACTTG
>URVP01000048.1 GCA_900551345.1 uncultured Eubacteriales bacterium | reverse complement strand
GTATAACCGGCAGCGGCATAGCCAAGCTTAAAGAGGAAATTGCTCTTGCCATGCGTGAAAAAAAACAGCGTGACGAGGCAAGAGGTATGACGGGAAGAAGCATAAAAATCATGGTAGCAGGCATACCCAATGTGGGTAAATCTGCATTTGTAAATAAAATCGCAGGACGGGCAGGTGCGGTTACGGGCAACCGTCCCGGGGTCACCCGCAGTATTCAATGGATAAGGATTCCCGGCGGATATGAGCTGATGGATACACCCGGTATACTTTGGCCTAAATTCGATGATGAAAAAACCGCCCTTAATCTGGCGTTTGCCGGTTCAATTAAAGATGAGATTATGGATGTGGAAGGCCTTGCGGTTAAGCTGTGCGGATTTCTGCGAAAAAAATATCCCATGCAATTTGCAGAAAGGTATAAGTTTGACATTGATGACACCGTGGATTTGCAGGATTACGAGCTTTTGGAACTCATTGCAAAAAAACGAGGCTGCATAATATCCGGCGGAGAATTTGACTATTACCGTGCCGCCAATATACTTCTTGATGAGCTGAGAGGAGTAAAAATAGGCAGAATATCATTTGAAAGGCCTGATGAAATTGGCTGATTTTTCTATAGAGAACAAAATAAAAATAGGAGGATATAATCTTATAGCAGGTGTTGATGAGGCAGGCAGAGGCCCTTTGGCAGGTCCCGTCTGTGCAGCCGCAGTCATTTTGCCCGACGGGTTTGAAGCAGAGGGTGTTAACGACTCTAAGAAGCTGACGGAAAAGAAAAGAGACATTCTGTATGATTATATTATAGAAAACTGTATAGCTTATGCCGTGGAATTTGCCGACCACAAGCTGATTGATGAAATTAATATACGCAATGCGGCTTTTAAGGCTATGAGTCTTGCGGTGAACAATTTAAAAATCAAGCCCGATTATGTGTTAGTTGACGGCAACGCCGTAAAATACATAGATATACCTCATGAATGTGTTGTTAAAGGGGATTCAAAAAGTCTGTCCATTGCTGCTGCGTCCATACTGGCAAAGGTCACAAGAGACCGCTTCATGGATAAACTTGATGAGGAGTATCCCATGTACGGATTTAAAAAACATAAGGGTTATCCCACTAAGGCACATTATGAAGCACTGCAAAAATACGGTCCATGCCCATATCACCGCTTGAGTTTTAATCTTAAGCTGAATGGTTAAATTCAGTCTTTGCAGGAGGGTAAGCCCAATGGAAAGATATAATAAAAATGTGGGAGACAAGGGCGAAAAAGTTGCAACGCTGTATCTGCGCCTTAAAGGGTATAAGATTCTTGAAAGAAATTACCGAAGAGCCCACGGCGAAGTGGACATTATAGCCCGCCGCAGAAAAACAATTGTATTTGCAGAAGTAAAAACAAGGACAACCGGTGTATGCGGTACACCGGCTGACTCGGTAATATATGCAAAGCAAAAGAGGCTGATAAGTGCAGCCAAGTGTTACGCTTTGAACGCTGACGGCATGGATATGCGTTTTGACATAATTGAAGTTTTCGCAAATATACATGGTAAGAGGATTAAAATTAAAAAGATAAATCACATAAAAGATGCATTTCATAGTTGATTGTATGCATAAAGGAGGGACAATTTATGTACAAATTGTGTGATATGCATTGTGACACTGCAACGGCGGCGCTGGACGCAGGGTTATCGTTATATGAAAATAATCTGCACACTGACCTGAAAAGGCTTAAAGCCGCAGGGTTTGGGGTGCAGTTTTTTGCGGTGTGGATAAGCCCCGAGCATGCCTTTTGCGGCTTTGACCGTGCGGCACAGGTTATAGAGTATATAAATACAGAGTTTAAAAAACATAACAGCATCGTTTCCTTGGTAACAAAACCATCAGATTTTGACCGAGATGACGGACGGATAAAAGCAGTAATAGCCGTGGAGGGCGGCGAGGCACTGGATGGAGATGCTTCAAACCTTAAAAGGCTGTACGATATGGGAGTGCGTCTTATCACATTAACCTGGAACGGGAGAAATGCTCTGGGAGAAGGTGCGCTTTCGGGAAACGGCGGTCTGACAGAGTTCGGTAAAAAGATTGTTGAACATATGAACGAGCTGGGTATGATTATAGATGTTTCGCACCTTTCCGAAAGGGGATTCTGGGATGTGGCAGAATGCAGCAAAGCTCCTTTTGTTGCATCACATTCAAACGCTTCCTCTGTTTGTCCATGGCTGCGGAACCTTACTGATGAACAGATAAAACACCTTATTAAAATAAATGGATTTATGGGTATTAATTTATGTCCTGATTTTCTTGACAACCACAAGGCAGATATGGACAGCATATACGCCCATATTGATTATTGTCTGTCGTTGGGAGCGGAAAACATACTGGGGTTTGGGGCAGATTTTGACGGAATTGACAATCTTCCGTGCGAAATTGCAGGTGTGCAGGATATGCAGAATCTTATGGAATATTTGCTGAAAAAGGGGATAAGTAATAGGGTTTTGCGTAAAATCACATCAGATAACCTAATAAGGGTATCTAAAGAAATTATGAATTTTTTTAAGAAATGACTTGCATTTTTGAAAAGTATGGTATATAATACTCGTAGTGAAAAAATGAAGGGAATGTAGTAAAATGATTTTATCAGAAAAGAGTAAGGCTATATCAGCCTCACCTACTTTGGCTATTGACACAAAATACAAGGCTATGCTGGCAGAAGGCATAGATGTGGTAGGTTTCGGTACAGGAGAGCCGGACTTTGATACTCCGGACAACATTAAAAAGGCTGCTATAGATGCAATAGAAAAAGGATATACCAAATATACTCCTGCTTCCGGGCTGCTTGCTCTTAAAAAGGCTGTATGTCAAAAATTTAAAACAGAAAACGGACTGGATTATGAACCGTCCCAGATAGTTGTTTCCAACGGTGCAAAGCATTCTTTGATAAATGCTTTTCAGGCAATTTTAAATCCCGGCGACGAAGTTATTATCCCCGGACCTTATTGGGTAAGCTACCCCGAAATGGTTAAACTTGCTGACGGCGTACCGGTTGAGGTTATAGCTACTGAGAAAGAAAACTTTAAAGTAACTCCCGAAAAATTAAAAACAGTACTTACAGATAAAACAAAGGCGGTTATAATAAACAGCCCCAGCAATCCTACAGGTATGGTGTATACTGCTGATGAGCTTAAAAAGATTGCTGATTTTGCTGTTGAAAATGATTTGTTTATCATTTCTGATGAAATATATGAGCATCTTATTTATTTAGAAGAAACAGGTCATGTTAGCATAGCTTCTTTCGGAGAAGAAATTAAAAAACGCACGATTGTAATTAACGGTGTTTCAAAAAGCTATGCCATGACGGGATGGCGTATCGGCTATGCAGCAGCAGCTCCTGAAATTGCAAAAATCATGAGCAATGTACAAAGCCACTCAGCATCAAATCCCAGCTCAATTTCTCAGTATGCTGCCATTGAGGCGCTTACCGGACCTCAGGAAAGCGTGGAACAAATGCGTCTTGCTTTTAAGGAAAGACGGGAATATATGGTAAACCGTATTAACAGTATAGACGGCGTAAGCTGCATTATGCCCGAAGGTGCTTTTTATGTTATGATGAACATAAGTCAGCTTAAAGGAAAGAGTTTTAACGGTCAGACAATTAATACCTCAGATGATTTATGCCAGGTTCTTTTGGAGCAGGCGAAGTTAGCTCTTGTTCCCGGTAGCGGATTCGGAGCAGATGATTTTGTAAGATGGTCCTATGCGGCAAGTATGGAAAAAATACAAAAGGGACTTGACAGACTTGAAAATTTCTTAAAAGCGTAGTATAATTATTAGGATTATGGCAGAAATGTACAAAACAGACATCGATATACGGTATGTAAAAGCCGGATTTCTGTAAATGTGCAAATGCCATGGTCCTATATTTTTTTGCGAAAGGATGTTTTTTGTTTATGACAAATACATATGAGAGCCCGCTGTGTTCAAGATACGCCAGCGAAGAAATGCAGTATCTGTTCTCTGCTGACAAAAAGTTCCGCACATGGCGCAGACTCTGGATTGCCCTTGCCGAAGCGGAAAAGGAGCTGGGTCTTGACATAACCGACGAACAAATTGCAGAATTAAAGGCGAATCAGGATAACATAAATTATGATGTTGCCCGTGAGCAGGAAAAAAAGGTACGCCACGATGTAATGGCACATATTCATGCTTACGGTGTTCAGTGCCCCAACGCTAAGGGCATAATACATTTGGGTGCTACATCTTGTTATGTAGGTGACAATACAGATGTTATAATAATGCATGAGGCAATGCTTCTTGTACGCAGAAAGCTTATAAATGTTATAGATAAGCTAGCTTCTTTTGCAGATAAATATAAAGAAATGCCCACATTGGGTTTTACACATCTTCAGCCTGCCCAGCTTACCACAGTAGGTAAAAGAGCCTCCTTGTGGCTGTGGGAGCTTGTTATGGATTTGGAAATGCTCGATGAGCAGATTGCCCGTACAAGACTTTTGGGCCAAAAGGGTACAACGGGTACTCAGGCAAGCTTTATGGAGCTTTTTGATAATGATGAAGAAAAGGTTAAAAAGCTGGAAAAACTCATTGCACAGAAGATGGGATTTGATAAGGTTGTTCCTGTGTCGGGACAGACCTATTCCAGAAAGTTTGACAGTCAGGTGCTTAATGTGCTCAGCGGTATAGCTCAGAGTGCTTATAAATTCTCCAATGATATGAGAATACTTCAGCATCTTAAAGAGATAGAAGAGCCTTTTGAAAAATCGCAGATAGGTTCATCGGCAATGGCATATAAGAGAAATCCAATGCGTTGTGAGAGAATCTCAGCTTTGGCGAGATTTGTAATTATAGATTCGCTCAATCCTGCCATCACAGCATCTACACAGTGGTTCGAGCGTACACTTGACGACAGTGCCAATAAAAGGCTCAGCGTTTCGGAGGCGTTCCTTGCTGTTGATGCGATTTTAGGAATATATAATAATGTAACAAGCGGCCTTGTTGTTTATGATAAGGTTATTCATTCAAGAATTATGAAGGAAATCCCCTTTATGGCAACCGAAAACATTCTTATGGAGGCTGTTAAAAAGGGCGGAGACCGTCAGGAACTTCACGAAAAAATCCGTGTTCATTCCATGAATGCCGCAAGAGCCGTTAAGGAAGAGGGCAAGGAAAACGACCTTCTTGAAAGAATTGCCGCTGATGATGCCTTTGATATGGACATCGATCAGCTTAAAGCCGTATTAAAGCCTGAAAATTATACGGGCAGAGCTGCATCACAGGTTACTGATTTTCTTAATGAATATGTTAAGCCTATTCTTGATGCAAACCGTGACATTTTGGGTGAAACATCAGAGCTTAAAGTTTGATGTATGCTTTGTGCATTTGATTGAAAGGATATGTATTGCAATATGAAGATAACTATTATCGGCGCAGGCAATATGGGCGGCGCCATAGGTATGGGACTTATAAATAAAGGGTTTAATCCGTCGGATATTACCATGTGTGATAAAAGCGAAGAGAAGTTAATTCCCTTTTCACAGAAAGGCACTAATGTAACAAGTGATGCACAAGATGCGATTAAGAATGCCGATGCAGTCATAATTGCAGTAAAACCCAATATGTTTGAGACTGTTTTGCCTGAGCTGACGGGCAATAAAGACGCTGTTTTCATTACCATAGCAGCAGGCGTTTCCATAGGGTTCGTTAAAAAGTACCTTGGGAATATAAAAGTTATTCGTGTTATGCCCAATACACCTGCAATGATTGGCAGAGGCGTTACCGCAATATGCAGTCAGGCTCCTGTGGAAGAAGATGATTTAAAACTTGCACAGACTGTATTCGATGCAGTGGGAGATACGGTGATTATATCGGAAGAGCAGATGGACGCCGTTGTATCGCTGAACGGAAGCAGCCCTGCATATGTATACATGATGATTGACGCTATGGTTCGTTTTGGTATAGATAACGGTATAGACAGAGAGCAAGCGGTTAAGCTTGTTTGCAGAAGTATTGCCGGAGCTGCGGAAATGGCACTGGCTTCAGACGAGGACCCTTCAGTCCTTACTCAGAGAGTCTGCTCCCCCGGAGGTACAACCATACAGGCTGTCAATAAGCTTAATGAATTTAAATTTGAAGAAGGCTTGTATGAGGCGATGAAAGCTTGCAGCAATCGTTCCCGTGAAATGACCAAATAAAAACATTAAAGATTGTTCTATATAATCTCTCCGTCACATATTATGTAAATATGAGCTGGTTATAAGCTATTATACTTTACTAATGTGACGGAGGGATTTATTTTGCTTCAAATGATAAAAACTCGCTTTTTGGGATATGTACATATCCACAGACGCACATATTATATTGTGTCTTTGCTTTTCTGCTGCGGTTTAATTTTGGGGATTGTTTTCAGCGCTCTTCTTTCGGACATGCGTCAGCAGGAGATTGAGGATTTTGTTGAAAGCTTTTGCCGCTCTTCGGCAGTGGAGGGTGTTAATTCGTCTGATTCTTTTTATAGCTCCTTAACTCACAGTTTAAAGGCAGTTGCCGTATTGTGGTTATGCTCGGTGAGCAGTTTGTTTATTCCCGTATCAGGCTTTACCGTGCTGTCAGAGGGGTTTGGTATAGGGTTTACGGTGGGCAGTCTTACCCGCATATTCGGTTTAAGGGGATTTGCCCTTGCCGGTGCAGCTGTTTTTCCCGGTGCCATAATATCCATTCCCGTTATTATCCACTTTACCTGCTGCTCCATATATTATGCCATGGAAAGACGAAAAAGACCTGAACTTGTGGGCGACCGTTCGGTTATGATTAGGTTCTGTATGACTACTTTTTTGTGTATACTGTTTTTACTTGTAGGTGCATTAATTGATGGTTATGTTTCTCCCGTGTTTGTAAAGAGTATTAGTGCTTTGTTTTAGGGGCAACCACAACATATTGTAAATCTAAAAAATCAATAGGAAATTTGAACAAAAACAGGAAAAAGATTTTATGTAAAATAACGAATAAAAAAGCGAAAAAGACTGTACAAATTTGAGTTTTTGTTGTAGAATATGTAAATGACAACTTATTAGAAATGGGAGACTACATACGATGGAAGAACTAATAAAAGAATTTTTTGATTATTTGGAAAATGAAAAAAAGGTTTCCGTTAATACGATTCAATCTTATAAAAATGATATAGACCATTTTCTGAAGTTTGTACATAAAAAGAACCATGAACTTTTGACGGATTCCGATGAGGATGTTATAAATGCATATTATCGAAGCCTTAAAAGAGAAGGAAAGGCTCCGGCAACCATTTCCCGAAACGCTGCTGCAGTAAGAAGCCTGTACAGATATGCCGTGCAGTCGGGCAGACTGGATTGTAATCCGGCAATTTCGGTAAAAACCGAAAAAGTTAAGAAAAAATTGCCTGATGTACTTACGGGCAAAGAGGTAAACATGCTTTTGGGACAGCCTACGGGGCTTGACTCAAAAGGCTTTCGCGACCGTGCCGCTCTTGAGCTTTTGTATGCTACAGGGGTCAGAGTCAGTGAAATGATTTCGTTAAATGTTGAAGATGTAAATCTTGATTCCGGATTTATAGTGTGTCACGGCAGTAAAAGAGACAGAACCATACCTCTTTATGATGCAGCTATAAGAGCAATCAGAAATTATCTTGAAAATGCCAGACCTCTTATGGTTTCTGACAAAGATGAACATGCACTTCTCGTAAATCGCAGCGGAACACGCCTTACCAGACAGGGGTTTTGGAAAATAATTAAACGCTACAGTGAAAAGGCGCATATAGATAAAGATATTACTCCGCATACACTGCGTCATTCTTTTGCAACACATTTACTGGAAAACGGAGCAGACTTAAAATCCATTCAGGAAATGATGGGCCATTCGGATATTTCTTCAACACATATTTATGCTGAGGCTGTTAATAAGCGTATTAAAGATGTATACAGCCATGCTCACCCAAGGGCTCACGCCAGATAATAGAATATCAATACATATTACCGCATACCTTTTAATGGGAGGGAGATTTTCCATGAATAAAAGGTATGCGTTTTTATGTGCGTTGTTAGCTGTGATTCTTTTCATAATGTGTGCTGTGCCTTCCGCAGTTTTTGCAGCTCCCGAAATTAATGCAAAATCTGCTGTACTTATAGAAGCGTCAACAGGCAAAGTGCTGTATGAAGATAATGCAGATGAACAGCTGCCCATAGCAAGCGTTACGAAAGTTATGACTATGCTGCTTATTATGGAAGCAATAGACAGTGGGGCAATAAAATATGATGATATGGTAACTTGCAGTGAATATGCGGCGTCCATGGGCGGCTCACAAGTGTATCTTGAACCCGGTGAACAGATGTCAGTAGACGATATGCTTAAGGCTATAGCGGTAGCATCGGGCAATGACGCTGCCGTGGCAATGGCAGAGCATATATCGGGAAGCGAAACGGATTTTGTTGCAGATATGAATTCACGAGCAAAAGAACTGGGTATGAAAAATACAAATTTCATGAATGTTAACGGTCTGGATACAGAAAATCATTACAGCAGTGCCAGAGATGTGGCAATTGCTTCCGCCGAACTTATTAAGCATAAAGATATACAAAAGTATCTTACCATATGGATGGATAGTTTGCGTGACGGAGAATTCGGCCTTGCCAATACAAATAAACTTATTCGCTACTATGAAGGAGCAAACGGAATTAAAACCGGGTCTACATCAGAGGCACTATACTGTTTGTCCGCTGCTGCAAAAAGAGGAGATATGCAGCTTATAGCCGTAGTACTGGGGGCCCCCACTACCAACGACAGGTTTAATTCAGCATCTCGGCTGCTGGACTATGGATTTGCAGGGTGGACGGTAAAGACACCTGATAAAGAAGAAAATATTCCAAAGAACATATCCGTTGTAAAAGGTGCAAGAGAAACGGTTGATATATCAGTCAGCGGTAGTTTCAGTGCACTGGCAGAAAAAAATAAGATTAATCTGGTAGAAAAACAAATAACACTGCCGTCCTCAGTTAATGCCCCTGTTGAAAAAGGACAGAAAATAGGATGTATAGAATATACTTTAGATGGGCATACTGTTGGCAAGGTTGATATTGTTGCCGAGGAAAAGGTTAAAAAGATAAATCCCATTATCATGTTCTGGGAGCTGGTGGGAAAAGCTGCGGCATTTGCGTTTTAACCAATTATAATTATCCGATATGACAAATTCAGCCATGAATTTGTCATATTTTAGTTTATTGGCACTTTCACAACATCTTTTTTGAAACCTGTTTTGTATACTTTTAATAAAAGTAACAAGGTTGTAAAAAAAGTATTGACATTAATTCCTCGCTGTGCTAAAATACCAAATGTTACAGCGCTTTGGCAAAGTTAACACAAAGTAAATATGATTTGAAAAAATTAAAAAAAATCAAAAAAAGTGTTGACAAAGCAAAAGTGATGTGATATAATAAATCTCGCCCTTTGAGAGAGGGGAAG
>URVP01000047.1 GCA_900551345.1 uncultured Eubacteriales bacterium | reverse complement strand
ACCTTTTCTCTTACAACCACAGGCGGATGCCTGCTTGCTGCACTGGTGTTCGGACATTTCGGCAGATGCGGCAGAGTGAGCCTTATGCCCTCCGGTCACACATTAAAGGTGTTCAGAGAGCTTGGACTTATGCTCTTCCTTATCGGTGCCGGAGTTTCAGGCGGTGCAAACTTTATTGAGAACTTCCAGCCAATATATTTTGTATATGGTGTAATCATGACAATACTTCCTATGATTATCGGCTTCCTGTTTGCAAAATATATTCTTAAAATCGACCTGCTTAATATTCTCGGTTCAATTACCGGCGGTATGACAAGCACACCTGCTTTGGGTACTCTTATACATGTTGCTAAAACCGAAGATGTAGCGGCTGCATATGCGGCAACATATCCCATTGCTTTGATTGCTGTGGTGCTGGTTTCTCAGTTCCTTATAATACTTTTCTGATATTTTACGGCTTTTGAAAAATGCTGTATATAAGATAAAAATAAGACATAGTTTCACGAATTTTAAGTGAAACTATGTCTTTTATGTTATTGAATCTCTACTATTTTTATTATATTTCCTACCTGACCATTAAGGGCAACACACATATTTAAAGTAGAATAAGCCTCGTATCTTTTGATTTTGTTTTTATAGTAACTGTCGATAGTTTTATAATGCATACCCGGTTCCTTAGATAACCAATAATGAGATTTGTTCTTCTCTTTTAATACTTAATCAAGTATAATTTTTATATCGTAATTCTTTATTATCACCTTTTGAAAATTTCTTCATAGGTTGTTTTTAATATTTCTTTTATTAAGATGATTTCATCAGGATATAAATGCCTTTGTCCTACTTCGATCTTTGCTATGGCGCTTCTGGTTATATCGCAGCCCCGGAGCTGAAGCTGTGATGCTAATTTGTCCTGAGTCATGCCTGATTTTTCTCTTAGAGCTTTTATATTTTGCCCTATCTTTTTCTCAACTTCAGTGTTCAAGTTTTGTCCTCCCCTTTTGTGCTTATTTAGGAACAAAAGATCTTGACAATATTATATTTTTATTTTACAATACTAATGCACCTATATAGGTGCATTATGTTACAAAATAACTTTAAAAAGTAAAAAAGGTGATAAATAAGCGATGTTCTTTTATCGGTCATAGAGATAGTATTGGAATAGAGGATGAGATTTATGATAATATAAAAAAGTTGATGAAAATAGGGATTACAGATTTTTACAGCGGAGGTATGGGAAACTTTGATAAGATGTGCGAAAAGACAGTGAAAAAGTTAGGCGGTAAAATAATATTTGTCCCATATAATAAAAACATAATAAAGGATGAGGATATATTGTGGTATAACCATATCATTTGTCCTTTTGGAGATAAATTTTATTCTAAATTCGATATTCCTAACAGAAACAAATGGATTGTGGAGTATTGCGATATATTTCTTTGTTATGTTTATAAAAACGGAGGGGCGAAGCATACATTTGATTATGCGGTTAAAAAGAATAAACGCCTTATTAACATTCCTCATATATAAAAACATTATCAAGTATTGTTAAACTTTCTCCTTTGTGTTATTATTAACAAAACGAAAGGAGCATGATATATGGATAAGCCGCTTAAAGTTATAGCCCATATAAAAACCGATTTTGCCACAAAGTTTGGTGTGCCTCGTCAGAGCGGTTTGATAGACGATTTAAAGGCAACCGTTATTTTTGAGCCCGAATACAGAAATCCTGATGCTTTCAGAGGTTTGGAGGGTTTTTCTCACATATGGCTTATCTGGTCCTTTTCACAGGCCGTTCGGGAAAGGTGGCTGCCGACCGTCCGTCCTCCCCGTCTTGGAGGTAATTCCCGTATAGGCGTTTTTGCCACTCGTTCACCTTTTCGCCCTAACCCTATTGGTATATCATCTGTTAGACTGGACAGTATAATCAGCGATAAGGAATATGGAACGGTTCTGATCGTGTCGGGTGCCGACCTTATGGATAACACTCCTATATATGATATAAAACCCTATCTGCCTTTTACCGACAGTCACCCAGACGCAAAGGGAGGCTTTGCTGATGATAAATATTCAGATGGCCTTGATGTTGCGTTTTCGGATGAGTTACTTTGCAAAATCCCCCAAGAGAAGCAAGCAGCAGTTAAGGCAGTTCTTGCCCAAGACCCACGTCCTCATTATCATGACGACCCGGAAAGGGTGTATGGGATGAATTTTGCAGGCTTCGACATACGCTTTAAAGTTGATAATAATTTGCTTACAGTGTGCGAAGTAAATTGCATTAAAATATAATTGTCTTATGATTACAGTGCAAAACAAATGCCTGATTAACAGTTTAATAAAGCTGTTAGGTCAGGCTTTATTATGACCTTTTAGGATTTTTTGTCAGTCCGAGCAGATAATCGACCGAAACATTGTAATACTGCGAAAGCTTAATAAGTATCTGTGTGGGAATGTCCCTTTTCCCTATCTCATAGTAAGAATAACATACCTGTGAGCAGTTTAAGTATTCTGCTAAATCCTTTTGAGACAGATCCCTGTCTTCTCTTAAATCTCTTATCCGTGGATAAATCATGCCAATCACCTCAAAAAAAGTATGACATAAAACAATATGTTTTATTGACATTTAAAACAAATTGTTTTATAATACTGTTAACTAAATTGTTAGGGGGATATTAATATGAGAAAAATAGTCTGTTTAGTTTTATCTTTGATACTTAGCACAGGAGTATTGACTGTTAATGCGAAAATCGGAGATGTAATAGGTACGGCATTTAATACGGATATAGTGGCGTATATTAACAATTGGGCAATTCCTTCGTATGCAGTGAACGGGCAATCTGTAATCATAGCAGAGGATCTAAGAAATTTTGGGTTTTCTGTGAAATGGAACGGTGATGATAGAACATTGAATATTACCGGTGTTACAGACATCATTGTTAGTGAAATGGATTTTGCAAAAGCTGCAAAAACCGGATCTAAATTTGCCGATGTATTAGAAACAGATATCAAAGTATATGCAGATGGGCATAAAATAAGTTCATATGCTATAAATGGATATACTATGATACCTATAGAAGAATTAGATATGTTTGGAAGTTGTGTTTGGGTTCCGGAAGAAAGGGCAATAAAACTGTGGTTAGACGAACTGCATATGCGGGACACTAAGCAAATTATAGATACTAAAGTAATAGGTTCGCCGTGCGCCGATAAATTTTTTACCGGAGAGAGCGGAATGGGTTTTTCAGTAAACAGTGCGGACGGTATTACGCTGTTGTGGGTAGGAAAAAACAATAGCGGAAAAACCATTAACTACTACACCTTATACTATTCCTTGTATAATCCTGTTGGAGATCCTGCATATGATGAAATAACCAATTCAAATGTTGTTAAATCAAAGTTCGTTGGACCTGTTCCGCCTGATGAGTATTTAATCGAGTATGATATTATTGCATATTCAAATGTTTGTTATAAGGTTATATTGGACAAAATATATTTGGAATATTCTGACGGGACGACAGAGTGGGTTGATTACGGATATGAAGCATATGAGACATTGCTTTTTTAATGGATGACCTACTTGAAGATAAGCCGAAATATAATACATAAAATAAAAAACAAACGGCGGTGAGTATTAAACCGCCGTTTGTTTTTTATAAATATATTAAAATCAATGAAAAGCTAATTAGCAAACGCCCTGCTGCATCATTGCTGTTGCAACTTTAAGGAAACCTGCGATGTTAGCACCTGAAACAAGGTCAGCCTTACCATTGAATTCCTTACCGTATTCTTTAGCAGCTTCTGAAGCGTTTTTGTAGATTGTCTTCATAATACCGTGGAGCTTTTCGTCAACTTCTTCAAATGTCCAGGAAAGTCTCTGTGAGTTCTGGCTCATTTCAAGAGCTGATGTAGCAACACCGCCTGCGTTTGCAGCCTTACCGGGAGCAAAGTATACCCCGTTATTCTGAAGATACTCTGTTGCATCAAGAGTTGTGGGCATGTTAGCACCTTCAGCTACAAGATAGCAGCCGTTTGCAACAAGAGCCTTTGCATCGTCGATAAGAAGCTCGTTCTGTGTAGCACAGGGAAGAGCGATATCACATTTGATTGTCCAGATGCCTTTGCCTTCTGTGTATTTTGCATTGGGTCTGTATTTAAGATAATCTTTAATTCTGCCTCTGTTAACTTCTTTGATTTCTTTAACAGCTGCAAGGTCAATGCCCTCTTCATCATAGATGTAACCGTTTGAATCTGAAAGTGCAACAACCTTTGCACCAAGCTGCTGAGCTTTTTCTGTAGCGTAAATTGCAACATTACCTGAACCGGAGATAACAACAGTCTTACCGTTGAAATCAGTTCCCATATCCTTGAGCATTTCAGCTGCAAAGTATACAAGACCGTAGCCTGTTGCTTCTGTTCTTGCAAGAGAACCGCCCCATGTAAGACCTTTACCTGTGAGCACGCCTTCGTATGTATCTCTGATTCTCTTATACTGACCGAACATATAACCGATTTCTCTTGCACCTGTTCCGATATCACCTGCAGGTACATCAGTGTCAGCACCGATATGTCTGTAAAGTTCTGTCATAAAGCTCTGGCAGAATGCCATAACTTCTCTGTCGGATTTGCCCTTGGGGTCAAAGTCACTGCCGCCTTTACCGCCGCCGATGGGAAGAGTGGTAAGAGCGTTTTTGAAAATCTGCTCAAAACCAAGGAATTTGATAATACCAAGGTTTACGGAAGGATGAAGTCTGATTCCGCCCTTGTAAGGACCGATTGCACTGTTGAACTGAATTCTGAAACCTCTGTTTACCTGCACCTTGCCCTTATCGTCAACCCAAGGAACTCTGAACATAATCTGTCTTTCGGGTTCAACGATTCTTTCAAGAAGAGCTGCCTCTTCAAATTCCGGATGCTTGTTGATAACCGGTTCAAGAGTTGTAAGTACTTCCGTTGCAGCCTGGATAAATTCGGGCTGTGCAGGATTCTTTTCTTTTAACTGTTCCAATACATTCTGTACATATGACATTGGACAATCCTCCTTAATATATAATATAAAATAATAATTATTTGCAGCACATTAATAACTATAAAACATTTTTAACAGAGTATACCATAAAAAAGTTCATATTGCAATAGAAAATCAGGAAAAAAATTAAAAAATATTGCAAGAAGTTTTTGGACAACTTGCAAAAAAACAGCGTATAATTACTTTTTTTATCGTTTTAATGGTGAAAAGTGAAACACTAATAAAGAAATATGGCAGAACCCTTGACATAATTGGTTATTTATTGTATAGTATATAAAAATGGGTTTTTTTGCGGTTAAGCTTAAATCGTACAATATGTTCGATAAGTGTATACAACTCGCAGGAAAGATATATGTAATATATTGGTGTATTTTATATTAATATAGGTAAGGAGTGTACATCATGTCATACAAAATTTTGACAAAAAAAGTGCTCAATCCCCAGATATTTCTTATGGAGATAGAAGCACCCCTTGTTGCAAGGCGTGCAGAGCCGGGACAGTTTATTATCCTGAGAATCGACGAGTTCGGCGAGAGAGTTCCTTTTACCATTGCCGACTTTGACAGAGAAAAAGGTACTGTTACCATCATCGTTCAGGCAGTGGGCAAGACAACTAAGGAGCTTTCAAAGTTTGAGAGCGGTGATTTAATCCTTGACTTTGCCGGCCCTTTGGGCAGACCTACTGAACTTGAAGGTTATAAAAAAGTAGCGGTAATCGGCGGCGGTCTGGGTACTGCCATTGCTTATCCTCAGGCGAAAAAGCTTCATGCCATGGGTACAGATGTTACGGTTATCACAGGTTTCCGTGACAAGGATCTTATTATCCTCGAAGATGAACTTAAAGCTGTTTCAAATAAGCTTATCATAACCACTGATGACGGGTCAAACGGCCTTAAAGGCTTTGTTACTGATCGTCTCAAGGAAGAAATAGAAGCGGGCGAAAAATTCGATGCCGTTATTGCTATAGGACCTCTTATGATGATGAGAGCGGTATGTAACCTTACAAAAGAATACAACATACCTACAATTGTTTCCATGAATCCCGTTATGATTGATGGTACGGGCATGTGCGGCGGCTGCCGTGTAATAGTAGACGGAGAGGTTAAATTTGCCTGTGTTGACGGTCCTGACTTTGACGGTCATAAAATAGACTGGCAGTCCGCACTCAACAGAGGCCGTATGTTTAAAGAGTTTGAGCAGAAATCCTGCGAAGAGGGCAAATGCCGTATAGGGAGGGATAATCATCATGCCTAATATGTCACCTAACAAAAATCCCATGCCGGAACAGGCTCCGGATATAAGAAATAAAAACTTCTTGGAGGTAACCACAGGATACAGTGAACAGACAGCTATCGACGAAGCACAGAGATGCCTGAACTGTAAGCATAAGCCTTGTATGGAGGGCTGTCCCGTATCGGTTAAAATCCCGGAATTTATCTCTCTTGTTGCTCAGGGTAAGTTTGAAGACGCATATCTTAAAATTACAGAAACCAACTCCCTGCCCGCAGTGTGCGGTAGAGTATGTCCTCAGGAGAAACAGTGCGAGGCTAAATGTGTAAGAGGTATAAAGGGCGAGCCTGTTGGAATAGGCCGACTTGAAAGATTTGTTGCCGATTATCATATGGCAAATGTGGAAGATAAAATTTCCGTTCCTGAAAAGAACGGTAAAAAGGTTGCTGTTGTAGGTTCTGGTCCTTCAGGTCTTACTGCTGCCGGCGATCTTGCAAAGCTCGGCTACGATGTAACAATTTATGAAGCATTCCATACCCCCGGCGGTGTTTTGATGTATGGTATCCCCGAGTTCAGACTTCCAAAGGATATTGTGCAGAAAGAAATATCAAAACTTAAAGAAATGGGCGTTAAAATAGAAACAAATGTAGTTATCGGTAAAACCATTCTTGTAGATGAACTTATGGAAGAGTTCGGATATGATGCAATATTCATCGGTTCAGGTGCAGGTCTTCCGTCATTTATGGGCATAGAAGGTGAAGCGCTTAACGGTGTGTATTCTGCAAATGAATTCCTTACTCGTATAAATCTTATGAAGGGCTATAAATTCCCTGAGTATGATACTCCTGTATATGTGGGCAAAAATGTTGCAGTGTTTGGCGGCGGCAATGTAGCTATGGACGCTGCAAGAAGTGCAAAGAGACTTGGAGCGGATAATGTTTACATAATATACCGCAGAGGTTTTGAAGAACTTCCGGCAAGAAAGGAAGAGGTAATGCACGCTCAGGAGGAGGGAATTGAGTTTAAACTCCTTCAAAATCCCACACGCTTTATAGGCGATGATAACGGCTGGATTAAAGGCGTTGAAGTTATCAAAATGGAACTTGGCGAACCTGATGCAAGCGGCAGACGCCGTCCCGTACCCATTAAAGGGTCGGAGGAGCTTTTAGATATAGATACAGCTGTTATTGCTATCGGTCAGACTCCCAATCCTCTTATCAAGCAGACCACGGAAGGCCTTGAGATAAATAAAAAAGGCTGTATTGTTGCAGATGAAACCGGTGCAACATCAAGACCTTTTGTATATGCAGGCGGTGATGTGGTTACGGGTGCAGCAACGGTTATACTCGCCATGGGTGCCGGTAAAACCGCAGCTGAGGCAATCGATAAAGCTCTTAATAATAAATAAGTGTATAAATAAAATCCGTTTCGCTTTTGCGAGACGGATTTTTGTTTATAAGAACGCAGGAATTTATATTTTTGCGGAGTATTTTTTGGCAATGGATTTCACTGCTTTAATCGCCTTATCAACTTCCCTTTCAGTTGTAAAGTGACATACGCTTAGTCTTACCATTCCTGTTTTCAGTGTGCCCATTGACTGATGTCCCAGTGCGGAACAATGAAGTCCTCCTCTGCACACAATGCCGAATTTGGAATCCAGTTCGGTTGCTATGGCTACGCTGTCGCCGTTTTCTATATTAAAGCTTACTATGCCGGTTTTCTCCTTAGAACTTTTTGGTCCGTATATGGTTACATTTTTTATCCCGGATAGTCCGTTTATAAGCCTTTGGGTAAGACGCATTTCCTTTTGCCGGATTTTATCTATTCCAATATTTTGTATAAATTCTACACCTTTTGAAAGACCTGCAATACCATTTGTATTAAGTGTACCGCTTTCATATCTGTCCGGGCAGAAATCGGGCTGCATAAGACTTTCCGACATGCTTCCCGTTCCACCCTCTTTGAGGGGTGTGAGGATAAGACCGTCTCTGATATATAGAGCTCCGGTACCCTGCGGACCGAAAAGCAACTTATGCCCGGCAATGGCAAGCAGATCTATATTATCTTTTATAACGTTTATCGGCAAAGCTCCTGCTGTTTGTGCCGCGTCTACCAAAAATAAAATACCCCGGCTTTTGGCAAGTTTTCCTATCTCTCTGATAGGATTAATGGTTCCGGTTATATTAGATGCATGTGTGGTGATAATCATTTTGGTGTTGTGTTTAATGAGTCTTTCATATCCGGAAGGTGATACCATTCCAAAACGGTTCGGTTTTACCACGGAATACTCAGCTCCCGTTGATATAACCGGTCGTATTACCGAGTTGTGTTCCATTCCCGACAATATAACATGATCCCCTGCGTGTATAATTCCTTTTATTGCAAGATTAAGGGCGTCCGTAGTGTTTGAGGTGAATATTATATTTTGCGGTTTATCTATGCCCAAAAGTGCGCACAATTTTTCTCTGCATTCATAAACTACCCCCGAAGCAACTAAGGATACCTTGCTGCCGCCTCGTCCCGGATTAGCGTATCTTTTTGATACTGCCTCTGCCACTCCTTTTGGTTTAATATAGGTGGTTGCGGCATTGTCCAGGTATATCACGGCATCCGTACCTCCTCAAAACCATTTTCCAAAGATTTATATACGGCAAGTACATGTGCTCCGGCTGATTTGGCAGCGTTTACAACTTCAATATAATCTTTCTCTTTTACTTTAAGTGAGTAGGAGCAACCGTTTAGCTGAATTGCCTGAGGTGTGTGCATCAGTGCGGCGGTAACCCCTCTGCGTTCGATTATTTTTTTTACGCTTGTTGCTATTGTTACTGAGCTAAAAACTACATAAAAGTTACTGTACATACATATTCCCCCCGGTTTCATCAATAAATTACCTCAATTATATATTATGAGATAAAAGTTATAAATGTCATTTACTTTTTTTGGGAATTGTGGTATACTAAATAAAATTAAGAGTGTCTTAATGATTTTGGGTATTATTGTGAAAGGATTGATATAAAATGAAATTAGGTATAGTGGGATTGCCGAATGTAGGTAAAAGCACCCTGTTTAATGCTATAACCAAAGCCGGAGCAGAAGCGGCAAATTATCCCTTTTGTACCATTGAACCAAATGTGGGTGTAGTACCTGTTCCCGACTATCGTTTGGATGAACTTGCCAAAATGTATAATCCCGTAAAGGTGACTCCTGCCATTATTGAGTTCGTTGACATAGCGGGCCTTGTAAAGGGCGCAAGCCGAGGTGAAGGTCTCGGAAATAAATTTCTTTCCCACATTCGTGAGGTAGACGCCATAATTCATGTGGTACGC
>URVP01000046.1 GCA_900551345.1 uncultured Eubacteriales bacterium | reverse complement strand
GGATATATCGCAACTCCTCAGACAGCACCCCTGCGTGAAAAGCAGCCTGACGGATCAAGACATCCCTTTGACAGCTTTATCATTTCCAAAACTCCGGCAGCTCGCTGGGGCGACGCTTCTGACCTGGCAGGTCCTGCGGTATTCCTTGCTTCGGACGCTTCGGACTTTGTAAACGGCCATATTCTTTATGTTGACGGCGGTATTCTTGCTTATATCGGCAAACAGCCCCAATAATTTAATACATACACGAAAAAACGCTTTAGGGCGTTTTTTTCGGATATAAGAGGATCGGAAGGATTTTATATATGAATAATCTTACTTTTAAAGTTTGCTCTGCAGACGGTACAATAAAGGCACAGCGTACAGATGCAGACCGTGTTATGCTTGTGTTTAATGATGAATATGCCGAGGGTGATTACATAACCTTTGAAGTGGAAAAGCCGGGCGTTTTTGTAGTTCTTATGTTTGATGACGCAATCGGCGAATCATTTGTTTATATGAAAGCCGGCTCCACCGATTTTGAAGTGCCTTTCGGTGAGAAAAAGGTATGCTATCAGCCCAAATGTTTTATGGGAAATATGCACCTTATGTCGGCACGCATAGCAGAGAAGTACGAAATAGATGTGTACAAAAATCTTGCATGCAACAAATACGACCTGCACGGAGACAGAGGTATATTCCCCCACGCCAGCGCCAATGTGGAAACCAGAGGCGAATCGGTTTTCGCCGCAAAAAATGCCATAAACGGCAACTGTGAAAATCATAGTCACGGTTTTTGGCCTTATGAATCATGGGGTATAAATCAAGACCCCAATGCGGAGATGACCCTTGACTTTGGCAGAAAGATAAAAACGGACAAAATAGTCCTTTATACCCGTGCCGATTTTCCCCATGATGCATGGTGGGAGAGTGTTACATTTAACTTTTCTGACGGAAGTGTGCTAACCTGCTCCCTTGAAAAGTCTGATAAACCGCATGTTATTACATTTGATGAAAAGGAGATTGAATGGCTCAAATTCGGAAAGCTTATTAAAGCTGACGACCCCTCGCCCTTCCCTGCTCTGAGTCAGATAGAAGTATACGGTACAGAGGCTTAAAAACCCCGGTTGTGTTTTTAAGGAGTGATACATATGGAAAAATTCAGAAAACAGCATGGAGAAATTCTTGTAAAGCAGGTAGCAGATGCCCTTGAAAAAAGAAATTTTGAGGCGTACTGCACTCAAAACCGTCAGCAGGCAAAGGAATTGGCGCTGTCGCTTATACCTAATGGTGCTTCGGTAGCAGTAGGCGGTTCGGTAACCCTTAACGAAACAGGACTTCTTGATGCAATCCGCAGTGACGAATATAACTTTATTGACCGATACAATCCCCCTGAGGGTAAAACTACGGAAGATGTTTTTAAAGAAAGTATGACTTGTGATGTATATCTCACCTCTTCCAACGCTGTTACCCGTGACGGGCGGCTTGTAAATATTGACGGTACGGGAAATCGTGTATCCGCTATGCTTTACGGACCTAAAAAGGTTGTCGTGATAGTGGGTATAAATAAGATTTGTGAGGATATTGACTCGGCAATTGACCGTATCAAAAATTACGCCGCTCCGGTAAATGCCATGAGATTGGGCGTGGACACACCCTGTGCAAAAACGGGCAGATGTATGGACTGTTCAAGTCCTCAAAGAATTTGCAACATGACCGCCGTAATGACCGGCTGCCGTCCCAAGGGCAGAGTTGCAGTAATCATTGTTAATGAAGAATTGGGATTTTAATTTGATATTAATTTGAAAGGAAGAAAACAATAAATGGATAAGGAAAAAGTAATTACCAAAATAACAGATGCGGGTATTGTAGCCGTTGTCCGTGCATCCAGCGGCGACGATGCAATTAAAATTGCCGAAGCATGCATAGAGGGCGGAGTTCCTGCAATTGAGCTTACATTTACCGTTCCCATGGCACACAAGGTTATCGAGCAGCTTGCTACTCGCTATACCCACGGAGAGATTATCCTGGGCGCAGGTACGGTTATGGATTCGGAAACTGCAAGAATTGCCATTCTTTCAGGTGCAGAATACATAGTCAGCCCTTATTTTAACGCCGAAACAGTAAAGCTTTGCAATCGTTACAGAGTACCCTGCATGCCCGGTGCAATGACAATTAAAGAGGTTGTGGAAGCTATGGAAGCCGGTGCAGACATTGTTAAGGTGTTCCCCGGCGAGGCTTTCGGTCCCAAGATTCTTAAGGCTATTAAAGGTCCTATTCCCTATGCTAAGATGATGCCCACCGGCGGCGTTGATGTAAACAATGTAGGCGAATGGATTAAAGCCGGCGCAGTTGCAGTAGGTGCAGGCGGCGCTCTCACCGCCGGCGCAAAGACAGGCGACTATGCGTCAATCACCGAAAAGGGCAAGGAGTTTGTCCGTAAAATCAAAGAGGCAAGAGCTTCTCTGTAAAAAAACAATTTGCCAAGCTGCTATTTTGTTAAACAGTATTTTATCAAAAAGTGCGTTGTCATTTGACGGCGTACTTTTTTTGTGCAAAAATCCTCCCCGCGGATAAAAGATAGATTATGATGTGAAATGATTAACCCTCCCCTTTTAGTATTTGATTATAAAATATTTATCTTTATACAGGAGGGTAAAATCAATATGACCGAGAGTATGGTGTTTTACAGAAGTTTTTACGAGGCAATAAAAATTCTGCCCGATGAGGTGCAGCTTCAAGTGTACAATGCAGTGTTTGAATACGGCTTAAATGAGGCAGATCCGGAATTGGACGGAGTGGCACAGGCTGTATGGATACTTATAAAACCGCAGATAGACGCTAATATACGCCGCAGGGAGAGCGGGCGTATGGGAGGTAAGTCAACAGCAAATAAGAGAGCCGAATTAGAAAAACAGGGGTCAAAAGAAGATGTCAACGGTGATATATATTCTGAAAAAAAGCAGGAAGATGTAGCAAAAGTCAAGCAAGCGTGCAGCAACTCTCAAGCAAAAGTCAAGCAAGAAGGTAGCAACCTTCAAGCAAAAGTCAAGCAAGAAGGTAGCAAAGTTGCAGCTAATGTAAATGATAATGTAAATGAAAATGAAAATAATAATGGTAATGTAAATGGCAATGGCAATGGGAAGGAAAATGAAAGAGCTTTTTCACCTCCGCCCGTCGCCCCCAAATACGGACAAGCAATAAATTATTATATTAATTTTATTAACTCCAACCCGTCAAGGTCCGTTACAAGCGGGATTGAAAAATATATTGATGAGGGAATGACGCAGGAGTGTGTTATTTGTATACTGGAATACTGCCGAGATAATAACAAAACCGGCTGGAGCTATATTAAAAGTGCTCTTCAGGGCTGTTTTGACGACGGCATACGAACTGCCGATGAATACACGCAAAGAAACTTTATCAGGAAAAAGGCAAATTATGATAATGTGGATAAAAGTATGGGCAGAAAAAGCGCTTTTAAAAATTTTGACGAAAGAGAGTTTAACGGTGATGAACTGGACGAAATATATTTTTCCGAATTTTTTAGCTAACTGCTGATAAAAAATTGAAAAAAGTTTATTTTATTTGCTGCGGATAAACGGCTCTTTGACTTCTCTGCTTATAAGGTCTGTATAAGCTTCGGGCTTTCTGTAAGCGTTGCCCCAGGTTTCGTTTTTTCGGTAAGCTCTTATCTTGTCCATATCAAACCGTGCAAGGATAATATCTTCCGAAGTATCGTCCGCCTTGACGATTAAATTGTCGGTGTATCTGCCCTTTTCGTCAAATACAATGGGAGAAAATGCACATGAACATCCCCAGCCTTTGCCGGGATAATTCGCCATAGCAACACCTGTCATATTTTCAAATGCCCTTGAGCTGAGCTGGTTTATTCGTGCAGGGTTCATATCGCATGCATTGGGTACAAGAATTATTTCCGCTCCTTTAAGCATAAGCACCCGTGCACTTTCGGGAAACTCCCTGTCGTAACAAATCATTACGCCTATCTTAACTCCGTCAAAGTCGCATACTTTAAACTCACTGCCGCTTTGCAGAATCTTTTCCAGGGAAAAATCACAGGTGTGAACCTTTGCGTAATCTAAAATTATATTTCCCTCTCTGTCAATGATTACGGCGGTGTTTTGATACCTGCCCTGTGACCTTGAAAGATATGTTGCACATACGCCAATGCGGCTTGCTGCGGCTGCCTGTTTTAAAGTTGTTACATAGCTGCTGTCGGTTTCTACCCCATTTTCCAGCCATAGAGCACGCTCACGGGCAAAATGGGGGTCTGTGGGGTTGGTAAAAGCTCCCTCAAAAGGCGGTGCGTATCCGTTTGACCACATTTCGGGGAAAAGCACCATATCAGCGCCTTTGTCCTTTGCTTCTTTTATATACTTAACAGCCAGTTTAAGATTTTCGCTTTTATTGTTGGGCTTTGCTTTCTTTTGTATCAGAGCGGTTTTAAATACAGACATTTTATCACCATAATCAATATATTTATCTGAAACAGCAGTTAAAATATGCGAGTTAAGATATTGTAAACCGTAATTGAATAAATAAAGATGGTTACACCGATAAAAATTGCCATATCACGCTTAGCGCCTTTGTCGCGGCATTCTTTGGCGTTTGTCAGAAACACCATACCCAGAAAAAAGAATGCTATGGGAAGTGAAATATCATAGGGCAAAAGTTTTGTTACTCCTACAAAGCTGAAAAGAACGGCTAAAACAGAAAATATGACTTTTAATACAACCACGGAAAATCTCCTCCTTAGTTAACCTGTTTTTTCTATTTTATCATACAGAAGCGGCGGTTTCAAGAGTAACAAAAACCTGAATTGCAAAAAAGGGAAATATTGACCGTTTGCAAAATTCGACATACTGTGATATACTTATGATGTATTTTGCAAAAACCCAATAAGAAGGTGACGAAATGAAAAGACTTGTTACGATGTTAATTATAATGGCTCTTGTCCTGATGCCTATGCATATAGTGTCCCTGGCAGAAGGTACGGGAGAGGTGATACTGATTGCCGGCAATTCCAATATGCTGGTGGACGGTGAAGTAAAAAACATAAACAGCTCAAACCCTGCTTTGTTTCCGTACATTTCAAACGACCGTGTACTTGTGCCTCTTCGTGCGGTGAGTGAGGCTTTCGGTGCGGAGGTTTCGTGGAACGGCGAAACAAAAACCGCTGAGATAAAATACGGCGGAAAAACTGCACATATTGTAAAGGACAGCCCTGCCATAACAGTTGACGGCACACAGATCCAGCTTGATGTTGACAGTTCGATTATATACGGCAGCTTTTTCTTGCCACTGCGTGCGGCTGCTGAAAATATTCTGGGCAAACATATTTATTATGTAAGCAATGACCGGACGGGCGACCGTATAATAGTTATTACCGATTATGTTCCCGATGAGCAGCAGCTCAGCACTTTGGCGTCCGAGGGAGCACAGCGGCTTAATGAATCGGTAGATTCTTCAAAAAACGGCCTTTCCGAGGACGAAAAGTTCTATTATATAAACGGCAGAGCTTATATGGTAGATGGTTTTGCCGAGAAGCAGGGCGGAGTAGGCAGTCATGAAGAGTGCCCTCTAAACGGGGAGGAAATAAGAATTCCTCTGCTTTCCTTTAACTTTAAGCTGACGGAAGACCCAATAATAGGCGAGACCATAAAAAATGACTTTATGTCCCTTATGGAGCCTGTAACGGTAGGAGATAAGACCGTCCATGTACGGCGTGAAGTTGCTGAAGAATTTAAGCTGATTATGGATGAAATAATCGAAAGCGGCTATCAGATTAACGAAATAGGCGGTTTCCGTTTTTCACAGACGGATTTTGTATCTTCCATTATGGCAAGTGCAAGAGGAAGCGAAGAGGGGATAATGTACACCCGTTTCCACCCCAACGGTCTTGCAGTGGACATAAACCCGTCGGACAATCCTCTGGTATATGCCGGAAGTGACGATTACGAGCAGGAGCGGGCAAAGAGGTTTTCTCTTACCGACCCGATTTCTCCCGAAATACATTTTAACGGTCACTCCGTAGTACAGGCGTTTGAAAAACACGGCTGGGAATGGGGCATATGGACCTCTTCCAACGATTTTATGCACTTCAGTATGGGCGAATATTGATTTTAAGCGGAATAAAAACCGTCTTTCACATTGATGAAAGGCGGTTTTTTGTTAGTATAAATAATTTTAACTTTCTTCCGGAATTTCTTCTATTCTGCAATGATTATCTTCAAAGAGAACTTTTTTGTCCGTGTCCTTTAATTCGTCATAAAGTGATAGGGTGCATATGATATTATGTCTTTTGTAGCTTAAAAAGCCGTGGTCGGCGGTGAGAAATTCTATACCGCCTGTAAAGCGTTCGGTATGCTCGGTGCGGATTTTTGCAAGGGAACGGAAAAATTCAAGCAGGTCAATGTCCTCTCTGCCGCAGGGGTAGCACATGCGGCAGTACGGGTCTTTAAATCCGGTAAGTCCCACCTCGTCACCGTAGTATATGCAGGGTATACCCGGAAGAGTAAATTGAAGGAAAGCCGCTTTTTTCAAAAGCTCTTTTCCTTTGCTGTATTCTTCGGGTGTGAGGGTGTAGGAGGCGTAATCTTCCGGCTCCACCTCATGCTCAACTCCCAATTCATTTATGATTCTGGGGGTATCATGGGTTGACAGGCTGTTCATAAGGCAGTCAAGCACCTGAGGAGGATAATTTTCAGCTATGGACATTATGCTTTTTTCAAAAGCTTTTCCGCTGCCCTCCTTTACAAAGTTGAGTATTGCGGTTCTCCAAGGGTAGTTCATAACGCTGTCAAGCTGTTTGCCCGTAAGGTATCGGCGGCGGTTGCCGTATGCAAATTTGTTTGTTGCGTCCTCCCATACTTCACCGATTATAAAAGCCTCACTGTCAAGACCTTTGACCGTTTGGCGAAGCCGGTCGATAAACAGGTCGGGCAGCTCGTCGGCAACATCAAGTCTCCAGCCGTCCGCTCCTTTTTTCTGCCAAAAGCTGAGAACTCCGTTATCTTTGCCGGTTATATAATCCAAATAGTCGGGCGCCGTCTCGTTTACATTGGGCAGATTTTCAAAATTCCACCAACAGTCATAGCTGCCGTCCTCGTGAAAAGTGTACCAGTGATAATAGGGCGACTCCTTGCTGTTATATGCGCCAACGGTGGGATAGTGACCGTATTTGTTAAAATATATACTGTCCGCTCCCGTATGGCTGAATACGCCGTCAAGTATGATTTTTATGCCCAGTTGGTGACACTTTTCTGCAAGACGCTCAAAGTCCTCGTTTGTGCCGAAATAGGGGTCGATTTTTTTGTAATTTCCCGTACTGTAACGGTGATTTTCAGGGCTTTCAAAAATGGGGTTAAAATAAATCATGGTAACTCCCAGCTCTTTAAGATAGCCCAGCTTTTCAATCACTCCGTCAATATTGCCGCCGAAAAAGTCGTTTGCCTTAAAATCGGGGGTGTCGTATATAAATTCGGGAACATCATACCAATCCTCGTGTAAGTGCCTGTCATTAACCGTTTTACCGGGTGTGTATTTAACGCTGCGGCAGAAACGGTCGGGGAAAATCTGGTACATAATTCCGCCTTTAACCCACTTTGGGGTGGAAAAGCCTTTGTCATACACGGTAAGCTGCCATTCGTCCAGCCACTCGCCCAGGGCACATTCTCCGCCTTTTAAGCCTGCCGTAACACGACCCTCAGGGGTGTCAATAACAAAATGATAAAAATACAGTCCCGTTTTTTTGAATGAAACATTAATACGGTAAAATCCGTCACGGTCATACTGCATTGCCAGCTCTGTGCCTGTTTGCTCTCCGTCATAATGATATACAAAATAAGGCTGCATATCGGATTTTACTCTGAAAGTTACCCTTCTGCCTCTTGATACGGCACCGAAAGGAGATTTATATTCCTTTTTTGTTGAGTTGTAGGAAAACATAATATAATCATGTCCTTTTGTTTTTTTGGGGATATTATAAAACAACCTGCAATATAATAATATTTATCGTATATATTATTATATTTTTAATTATCTCATATTAATATGTTAAATGTAATAAAATAAAATAAAAAATCTGAATAAAATATAACAAAAAAGCTGTACAAAATAGGAAAATTATGGTATAATATCTACAAAACCGAGCTTAAACCGCTGTCGTGTGATTATTATGGATGATTTTGCATAAATACGATGGAACGATTTGCTTTTTGAAAGGATTGGTTACAAAGGTGAAATACTTTGAACGAAAAGACGAAAGCCTTGCCGAATATTTGTTTCACGAAGGTACAAACTTTTGTGCATATGAATACTTCGGCGCGCATATATATGATTACGGATGTGTTTTCAGAGTGTGGGCGCCCAATGCGGTTAGTGTGTATGTTACCGGAAGCTTTTGCGATTGGGATTATCATAAGCATGAGGCACATCGTATTACCGACGGCGGAATATACGAATGTATCATAGAAGGGGTTAAGGAATTTGACTCGTATAAATTCGTAATAGAAACCCGCAGCGGAAAGGAAGTTTTAAAATCCGACCCGTACGGATTCCACAGCGAAACCCGTCCCGGTACGGCGTCCAAGGTATATAACCTGGACGGTTACAAATGGAACGATAAAGAATGGATGGACTCCAAAAAGCCCCTGTATAACAAGCCGGTAAATATATATGAAATGCATTTCGGCTCCTGGCGTATGTATGAGGACGGCAGTCCTTTCGGATACGAAAAAATGGCGGAGGAGCTTATTCCTTATGTTAAGGATATGGGATATACCCATATTGAGCTTATGCCCATGAGCGAATACCCTTATGACAAATCCTGGGGGTATCAGGTCACGGGCTATTATGCGCCTACCTCAAGATACGGCACGCCCAAAGAATTTATGAAGTTTATCGACCTTTGCCACCAGGCAGGTATCGGTGTTATTCTGGACTGGGTTCCGGCACATTTTCCCAAAGATGAACAGGGACTTTATGAGTTTGACGGGGGATACTGCTATGAATACAGCGACCCGTTAAAGTGCGAACACCCGGACTGGGGCACAAGAATTTTTGACTACGGACGAAATGAGGTAAACTGCTTTCTTATCTCCAATGCGTGCTATTGGTTTGAAAAATATCACATAGACGGACTTCGTGTGGACGCAGTTGCCTCCATGCTGTATTTGGATTACGGCAGGCAGAGCGGACAGTGGCGGCCCAATAAATACGGAGGAAACGGAAACCTTGAGGCAGTGGAATTCCTTAAAAAACTTAACACAAGGATTTTTGAGGTTTATCCCAATGTTATGATGATTGCCGAAGAGTCTACCGCATGGCCTCTTATAACTTACCCTGTGGAGCAGGGAGGACTGGGCTTTAATTTTAAGTGGAACATGGGCTGGATGAATGATTCGCTTAAATACATGGAGCAGGACCCCTTTTTCAGAAAGGGAGTGCATAATAATCTCACATTCTCGCTGACTTATGCCTTTTCGGAAAATTATGTGCTGCCATTATCCCATGATGAGGTGGTACACGGAATTCCATCAAAGAACAGAGTGCTTCAGGATGGAGATATAGTAAGTCTTGAAGCGGGAGATTTTGTTCCTGCCGACGGCAGGATCACGGAAAACGCCGGCATGAAGATAGACGAGAGTGCACTTACAGGAG
>URVP01000045.1 GCA_900551345.1 uncultured Eubacteriales bacterium | reverse complement strand
CTACGTAAGAGGCGATATGATTTATCCTCTGTCATGGGAAAACGGCATTATAACAGAGTGCGCATTTGCCGGAGAGAAATATTTAAGCGGCAAACTTTATAATTATCTTAACACTCACACTTTTGAGGGCGGTCAATACATAGTGCGCAACAAAATATTCTTAAATGAAAAAGGAAAACTTACCGAAGTGCCTTTGCCTGACGGCATATTGCCAGAGTTTAGAACGGGAAGCAGCACACCGCTGTTTCAGATAATAACGCCAAACATAATAAACAATCTGGAGCCTGACAATCCCATGGGAATTTCCATATTTGCAAACTGCATTGACCTGCTAAAAGCGACAGACCTTATTTTTGACAGTTACACAAATGAATTCAGACTGGGCAAAAAGAGAATAATAATACCTGCCGGAATGGCACAGATACACAGCGATACAAACGGGATAACGCCTATTTTTGACGATAATGATACTGAATTTTATGCAATAAACGACCGTTCCCTTACAGACCTTAAAGAAATTAATATGGAACTGCGTGCAGATGCACATGAAAAAGGTCTGCAAAAAATGCTTAATTTGCTTTCATATAAATGCGGACTGGGAAGCATTATCTACAATTACGGAGAAATTTCAGCAAAAACTGCAACGGAAATTAAATACAATAAAGCTGATCTTTTCCAAAACATGCAAAAACACGAACTTATACTTGAAAAAGCAATAAAGGGTTTAGTTTACGGTATTGCACAGCTTTTGGGAATAGGCAGCGGATTTGATGTTTCCATATCATTTGACGACAGCATAATTGATGATATTGACACACTGAGCGACAGAGCAGCGAAAGAGTTCGAGCAGGGTATTATCGACGAAGCAGAATATCTTAAGAATGTGTACGGATACACTGAAAAACAAGCAGCTGATAAAGTGCGAAAAATGAAGAAACGCCATGAAAAATATGTAAATACTCAAACTAGTGACACTGCTGACCGCCAAACATTATAAGGTAACATATTCTTGTTTTCTTTTTACACTCCTGCGGCATAATATATAGTACAGGAGGGGAAACAAAATGGAAAACAAAAATAAATATGCGGCGCCGTCTCAGGACGAGCGGTTATATAAAACTTATGTTATCACAACAGGTGTCCATAAAGAGCCTGAAACAAATATGACTGTGCCTGATCTTGAAAATGTGATTCAGGCAAAGGACTGGGTGGACCAGAATCATCTTTGATGAAGATATACAGAATAGTTCCGGCTCCTGAGGTAAGCGAATTTTTTGAGCAAATTGCCAAAAACGCTAATCTGCCTGTTGAAAAAGTTATAGAGGACTCTCTTCTCCGCTTTGCAGGAGAAATATCTCTCAGACATTTGGAAGACCCTTTACGCCGCTGAGTAAAACAACTGTAAATTTAAAAAGGAGACAGTTAACATTGAACTGTCTCCTTTTAATTACTCAAAGTATTCAGACATCTGTGATGTCGGAATCTCTTCAAAAGCATCTTTAAATTCAGATGATGTAAAATAAACCCTTTCACAATATATCATATCATAGAGCTGGCCGTTGCGGAACACATAAATGGCGTTATCCGTTTCAACCTCGTTTTTATGAGGCGATATATATGTGTATAAATTTTCACAATATTGATTTAAAGTATTTGTATCGGCACAAACAAGAGATGTTCCTTCCGGGTTTGTCTGGTCAAGATTAATTACTACTTGCCAATCATCGCCTGAAGTATAACCATAATTGATAAGCGGATAATCCTTTTTATATATTGTCAAATCATATTGGTTTTCAGATTCGTGTGTTTGCGCACCATCAACAACAACCGCAAATTGATCCTTATATTTTTCCTGCATATCCTGCTGATTCTGTGCGGACTCCAACACTTCGCTGTTTATTTCGTCTTCTTGGATCTGAGCTTGCTTGTGCATACCCGCACTCTCTCCGAAATTATATGACACAAACCCTATCAGAACCAAAAATATGCCTCCGGCTATAAGCAGCATGACCAGAATATCCGAGGTAATAATTTTTTTGTTTTTATTCTGCTTTTGTTCTTTTTTCATTTCAATCACCTTTGAAAAAATTTGTTTTTCTGTACATAACGGGCAAGCCCATACCGGTAAATAATTATCACCGGCATAAACCTACCCATTATTTGTAATCTTTATACAGCCTGCTATCAGGCGGTCTCTATATCCTTTGCTGCCTGAAGTTTAAGCTTTTCAACTGCTTCTTCACGCATTTTATATTTAAGAATTTTACCTGCGGCATTCATGGGGAAAGCATCTACAAAGTCTACATATCTGGGCACTTTGTGTTTTGCCATATGGTCACGGACAAAGTCCTTAACCTCTTCCTCTGTCATGGTCTCACCGGGTTTTGTTATGATACAAGCCATGATTTCCTCACCGTAATCCTTATCAGGAACGCCGATAACCTGTACATCCTGAATTTTGGGATGGGTATAAAGGAAGTCCTCAATTTCCTTAGGATAGATATTCTCGCCCCCGCGGATAATCATATCTTTTATACGGCCGGTAATTTTAAAATATCCGTCCTCCGTACGTCTTGCCAGGTCTCCGGAATGGAGCCATCCCTCACTGTCAATTGCGGCAGCGGTAGCTTCGGGCATCTTATAATAACCCTTCATAATATTGTATCCTCTTGCACAGAATTCACCGTCCACATTATCAGGAAGTTCCTCTCCTGTTTCGGGGTCAACAATTTTACATTCCACACCGAAAAGTGCAGGGCCAACAGTATTAACACGCTGTTCTATACTGTCTGTTGTACGGCTCATTGTAGTTGCCGGGGAAGCCTCAGTCTGACCGTATGTTATACATATATCGGGCATGTGCATCTTTTCGATAACTTCACGCATGGTCTGTATGGGACAGGGTGAACCTGCCATAATACCCGTTCTCATATGAGAGAAATCGGTTTTTGCAAAATTTTCATGACCCAGCATTGCAATAAACATGGTGGGCACACCGTGGAAGCAGGTGATTTTTTCACGATTGATGCAGTCAAGACCTTTTCTTGGTGAAAAAGCAGTAATAGGAGACATTGTGGTACCATGAGTAACTGAAGCGGTCATGGCAAGCACCATACCAAAACAGTGGAACATGGGAACCTGAATCATCATCTTATCTGCTGTTGACAAGTCCATGCAGTCTCCGATAGCTTTGCCGTTATTAACAACATTATAATGAGTAAGCATAACGCCCTTGGGGAAACCGGTTGTTCCCGAAGTGTACTGCATATTGCACACATCATGCTTATCGATTGTCTTTCTTATTTTATCAACCTCGCTGTAAGGAACCTCCTCGGCTTTTGCCATAGCTTCCTCCCATGTCCAGCAGCCTTTCTGCTTGCTGTCGGTTGTGATAATATTTTTAAGGTATGGGAATTTCTCCGAATTAAGTTTACCGGGCTCGCAAGTCTCAAGTTCGGGACAAAGTTCCTTCATAATTGCCACATAATCAGAATCTTTATATCCGTCTATCATAACAAGCGTATGAGTATCAGACTGTCTGAGAAGATACTCAGCTTCATGAATCTTGTATGCAGTATTTACCGTAACAAGTACACATCCGATTTTAGTAGTTGCCCAGAATGTAATATACCATGCAGGCACATTGGTTGCCCATATAGCCACATGATCGCCTTTTTTAACGCCCATAGCAAGAAGAGCTCTTGCAAAGCGGTCTACATCATCTCTAAACTGAGGGTATGTTCTGGTATAATCAAGCTCTGTATATCTGAAAGCATACTGCTCGGGGAATTCTTCACATACTCGGTCAAGTACATCAGGGAATGTATAATCAATGAATGTTTCCTTAGGCCAGATGTATTTACCCGTTTTACTGTTATTATCCTGGAGAGGATAATTATGCTTTTTGCAATAAGGCTTCATGTAATCAGCAAACTGCGGGAAAACCACACCTGCATCCGAAAGGTTCCTTGACCATCTTTTTACCCATTCAAGTGAAATATATCCCTCGTAGCCTTTTGTTTTAAGTGTACGAAGCATTTTGTCAATAGGCAGATCTCCATTTCCCATCATGCGGTATTCGGGAGTATCCCCATTCATTACGCTGTCCTTAACATGGACAAATTTAATATAATCTCCAAGATTTTCGATAGTATCAGCTGCTGTTTCATTCATGTATCTGTATGTATGATGCATGTCCCAAAGTGCAGCCGCATTTTTACTGTTTATTTTATCAAGCAAAGCTTTAAGTCTTTTTGAATCGGAATATACACCGTTTGTTTCAATAAGAAGTATAACTCCGTGCTGCTCTGCCAATTTAACCAGAGTTTTCATAGACTCCGCTACATAATCGTCATCAATATTATTTCCGGGCATTATATCATAATCACCCAAAATTCTTATATACGAAGTGCCGAGTTTTTCCGCAAGAAGAATATGACCTTCTATTTCAGCCATGTACTCGTCATGCTTTTCGGTATCGCTCAGGCAGCAGCCGGTTGATAGGCAAGGGATTTCCAGATTTAGCTTTCTTAGTTTTTCGATGGTATTTTGTAGCTTCGATTCCTTGAAAGGATCTGCTTTTAATGCACATGTTTCGGTGCCAATACCTCTTACTTCAATGCCGTCAAAACCCAAGTCTTTTGCCATGGGATAGATGTCTGACCAAGAGTAGTCAGGACAGGCAAGTGTTGAAAAACTAATTTTCATAATCTGTACTTCCTTTCTTAAATAAATTACAGAATATTTTACACTAAAATTAGCAATTTTGCAAGTTTCGTGTAAATTTTATAATATGTTACAAAAAACAATAAAAAGTATAAAAACTCTTTTGTTGACTAATATCAAGAAATTATATCAAATAAAGTATGATTAAATTAGTTATACAGAAAACTGAAAATGTATTGACTTTTCATTGCAGAATGATATACTTAGTTTCAATAATACACAACGGAGATTTTATTATGAATAAAGTTAAAATAACTGCAATTATTGCAGCGGCAGGTTCTTCCTCCCGTATGAACGGAATAAACAAACAGCTTTATAATCTGTCCGGTAAGCCGGTTATCGCACATACAGTAAATGCGTTTGAAAACACGGCTGAAATAACCGATATAATAATCGTAACAAAAGCAGATTATATAGACGAATACAAAGAAATATGTATAAAATACGGCTTCAAAAAGGTATCTGCCATCATTGAAGGGGGCAGGGAACGAACCGATTCGGTTCGATGCGGCATCAAAGCTGCAAGCGAAGCGGATTATATTGCAATTCATGACGGAGCAAGAGCTTGCATAACTCCTAAGCAAATACGGCTTTTATGCCAAGAGGCTCAAAAATACGGCAGTGCCGTACCGGGGTATCAGATTACCGACACGGTAAAAAGAGTTAAAGACGGCAATATATGTGCAAATGCAGACAGAAACAACCTTTTTGCAGTACAGACGCCTCAGATATTTAAAGCCGAAATACTTAAGGATGCATATTCAAAAGCGACAGACACAAACTCAACAGACGACTCTTCGGTGGTATTCGGTGCAGGTTATGAAGTGCACATTGTGCAAACAGAAAAAAACAACATAAAAATAACAACTCCCGAAGATTTGGAAGCAGCGAAAAAAATACTATATGAAAGAGAGAGAAAGTAAAACGAAAACACCGAAAATAGCTGCAGGCGGCAGCGAATACAACTCCCAGCTTTTATATTTCACTTCAACAAGTCTGTCTGCAAAGGATGACATGCTGTTTTTTATCAGCGATAAAAACGGCAATCCCAACATTTACTGCAAAGATTTAAAAAGCGGAAAAGAAAAAATTTTAACTGACAATCAAGAGGGATACTTAAAATCATATGTATACTTTGACGGCAACCCTTATGTTGGTTTGGGCAAAGCAAGCATATGTCTTGATCCATACCGCCTTATTATATATTATATACAGGGAAAAGAAATAAGAAAAGTTGGCATTGACGGGAAAATTAAGACTCTTGCATATCTACCCGACGACCAGGTCACTGCATTTACACATGTAAGCAGCGACGGGAAAAGGCTTTGCGTTCCCACAACCGATGCAAGAGCTCTGGATTTCGACCGAACCAAATATAAGAAGCCTCCTTATGATATAGATCAAAGAGTGGTAGAAGAAAACCTAAATTCATATCTTCGTGTGTATGATACCCAAACGGGTAAAGAACTGATATGCGAAAAAGTTAATAAAGCATGGATTACACATGTGCAATTTCACCCCTTGGACAGCGGTATAATTCTTTACAACCACGAATGGCCTTATAAGGACAGAGGTTTAAGAAGAATGTGGCTTTTCAATGGAAAAGAACATATAAGACTGCGTAATGAAGCACCGGGCCGAGGCAGAGATGACTGGGCAGTTCATGAAATGTGGTCGGAAAAGGGCGATTACATAATTTATCACGGCAGTTATATAGACGGTCCTGCATATGTAGGCCGTGTGGATATGTCGGATTTATCTCTTATTGAAATAGCACTTCCTGACAGTTTCAAGGAATACGGCCATTTTACCATAAGTACAAATAACGAACTTGTGTCTGATGGATATTATCATGACGGAAATGCAATAAGCCCTGCCGAATTTATATCCGTTCAACTTGTGGATTGGAACAACCGCAGCATCGACTGGATACCCATATGCAAGCATCAATCATCCTGGAAAAGTCAGGATGCACATCCCCATCCCATATTCAGTCATAAAGACGATAAAATATACTTTACTTCCGATGTTTCCGGAACCCTTAAAGTGTATGAGGTTGAAAGATAAAACTTGAAAAAATGAACAAGCAGCAGCTTATACGCTGCTGCTTGTTTAATATATCTTATTTAACATTTTATTTACTATTTCCATTGATATAAGATGTCATAAGTTGCTTTTTATGTGTATAATCTTAAAAAATTCAGACAACTCAAAACTGAAGAAGTGTTTATCCTATTACTTATATTGACCGCAAGCTCTGCAAAATTGAGCATTAATATCATTTTTCTCTCCGCATTTACTACATATCCACTCTCCGTCAGCAGTTTTTTTAACCGCAGGAGCAGATGATTTCAAATGAGGCTGTTTTTGTTCGGATTTTTTATCTTCATCAGGCACTATTTTCTTTAACAACTGATAAAGTGCATATGTATTATTATTTGAACATTCAAGTTGATCAATAATTTCTCCAAGAGCATATATTAGCAAACAAAAAACAAAACCAATAATAATACTATAGAGAAATATAGCCCAATTGAAACTTGGATCTTGAAATGAATATTCTCCCGGAGTTCCAAATGTATTTCCCAAAACAATAGAACCTATAAAATCAAGAATGAATAATACAATTGCAGTTCTTTTACATATTCTTCCAATTTCCATTACAATACGCCCCCTAAAAATATATTTATAATTATATTCAGTATACCATATATGTACAAAAAAAACAATACTCTTTGTATATTTTATACCGGTAAAATAGCTATATTGATAATAAACATACACAATACACAGTTGGTTTTTATAAATGTCTAAACAACGAAATCAAAATTCTATAAATAAAATTATTAAACTTAAAATTTAAAAAATATCTTTTCACTTAGAGCAAAAAAACAAGCAGTCGCATAGACTGCTACTGCTTGTATAAGAAATGTTGTTTAATATTTTCAATTATTTACATAAATCTATATGTGTCAATGTTTTTACAACCCTTGTTTTCATAAAATATAAATTATTCAATCCCGTTTGGATTATTTTTTATAAAATTCCAGGAGTCCGCACACATATCATCAATGCCGAGTTTTGCACTCCAGCCTAAAAGCTCTTTAGCTTTCTGAGGATTTGCATAACATTTAGCGATATCTCCCGGACGCCGTGCGGTTATTTTATAATTAATCTTTTGTCCGCTTGCTTTTTCAAAAGCTTTGACTATATCAAGTACGCTGTACCCGGTACCGGTACCAAGATTATATTCGTCAACTCCGGGGACTTTTTCCAATCTTTCAAGAGCTTTAAGGTGTCCCAGGGAAAGATCGGTTACATGGATATAGTCTCTTACACCCGTTCCGTCATGAGTGTCATAATCATCGCCGAAAACGCTCAGACATTCCAGTCTGCCCACTGCAACCTGCATAATGTATGGCATAAGATTGTTGGGGATACCATTCGGATCCTCTCCCAAAAGTCCTGACTTATCCGCACCTATGGGATTAAAATACCGGAGTATTGCAATACGCCATTCATTATCGGAAACATACAGGTCCCGCAGTATATTTTCTATCATAAGTTTTGTACTGCCATATGGATTGGTTGTGGAAAGTGGAAAATCTTCGTCGATGGGAACGGAAGCAGGATTTCCATATACTGTAGCGGAAGAACTGAACACTAATTTTTTTACATTATGTTTTTGCATAACACGGCAAAGAACCAGTGTTCCGGCTATATTATTGTAATAATATTCCAGCGGTATGCGCACCGACTCTCCGACAGCTTTAAGTCCGGCAAAATGAATAACGGCATCGATTTGATTCTCGGAGAAGATTTTATCTACTCCCGTTTCGTCCAGCATATCCGTTTTATAAAAAGCAAAATCTTTGCCTGCTATCTTTTTTATGCGGTCCAGTACCTGCACCTTTGCGTTGCAGAGATTATCCATAATTACTACTTCATATCCTGCTTTAAGCAGTTCCACACATGTGTGGCTGCCAATATATCCGGCGCCCCCGGTAACAAGAATCTTCATTACAAAACACTCCTTTTATTATAATAAGCTCATAATAACAGTATACCATATACAGGATGAAAAAAAAGAGCTTTCGCTCTTTTTTTCGTATTTTTTATTTAAGACCCATTTTCTGTACATTTTCAAAGCTGATTTTAAGGCTTTCAAAGGGGTCACGGTAGCATACATCCTGCTCGATGGCATACCATTTTACGCCGGCTTTCTGGCAGGCAGGTATAATAGTACTCCAATCCATATTACCTTCTCCTACCTCTGCCATTGTCTGATTGTCGTCTATAATCTGCATGTCTTTGAGGTGAACTATATCAAGTCTGTCTGCATATTGATTAATAAATGCAGCAGGATTACAGCCACCTGCCTGAATCCAGTATGTATCAAGAAGGAAACCGAATTCTTCGGGGGTAGTCTGCTCGCAAACTACTTCCCAACAGGTTTTACCATTAAATTTTTCAAATTCAAAACGGTGATTGTGATATACAAATTTAAGCCCCTCTTTAGCTATTTCCTGTGCAACCGGCTTAAAGGTATCAACAAAAAGCTGAGGATTCTTTCTCATTTCAGCGGGCATAGCACCCAAACCAATATAACCGCAATCCCAATACTTATGTTCATCTATAACTTTAGGAAGGTCACCCAAAAGTCTGTCAATGGGCGTATGTGACACAATAATCTTCATACCGTATGCATCGGTAATTCTTTTTACTTCCTTATAATCAATCGGACCGATTGCTGAAATCTGTACCGCCTGGTAACCGATTTCCTGAAGTTTTTTCATAGTTTTTTCAAAATCCTCAGCTGTTTTAGTAAAATCTCTGAGTGTGTAAAGCTGCGCAGCAATCTGTGTACTCATAATTCCAAATTCCTCCATTTTTTATAAACTTAAAATTAAGGGTGGAGCAAAAATCTCCACCCATTATTAATTTATTAATTATTTTGTAAG
>URVP01000044.1 GCA_900551345.1 uncultured Eubacteriales bacterium | reverse complement strand
AGCACGCCCTTGATGCCGTGGGCGGCGCCGTAGACCTTCGTGATGCAGTCTGTGTCAAGCGCAGTCCTGATGACGCCGTAGGCGCTGGCGTTGATGACGGAGGTCGGACCTCCGGACTGACCTATGACACAGGCTCCCCTGAGTGTTTTTTCCATGCTGATACCTCCAAATTCTTATAAAGGTGTTATTGATTATATCATACGTTTGGGATATAATAAATAAGCAATAGCATAAATTTACCGATTGCGAAGGAGTAATTTTTATGGCCTTAGTAACAACAAAAGAAATGTTTAAAAAGGCATATGACGGCGGCTATGCCATCGGTGCTTTTAATGTAAACAACATGGAAATTATCCAGGGTATTACCGAAGCAGCTAAGGAAGTTAACGCTCCCCTTATCCTTCAGGTTTCAGCAGGTGCAAGAAAGTATGCAAATCACACATACCTTGTAAAGCTGGTTGAGGCTGCTATTATCGAAACAGGTCTTCCCATCGCTCTTCACCTTGACCATGGTGACAGCTTTGAGCTTTGTAAGTCATGTATCGACGGCGGTTTCACATCCGTTATGATCGACGGTTCAAAATACCCCTATGAAGAAAATGTTGAGCTTACCAAAAAGGTTGTTGAATATGCACATGCTCACGGCGTTGTTGTAGAAGGCGAACTTGGTAAACTTGCAGGTATTGAAGATGATGTAAATGTTTCTGAAGAAGATGCATCTTACACAAGACCTGAAGAAGTTGTTGACTTCGTTACAAGAACAGGCGTTGACTCACTTGCAATTGCTATCGGCACAAGCCATGGTGCTTATAAGTTCAAGCCCGGTCAGAAGCCTCAGCTCAGATTTGATATTCTTCATAAAATCGAGAAGGAGCTTCCCGATTACCCCATCGTTCTTCACGGTGCAAGCAGCGTTATCCCCGAATTTGTTGATATGATTAACGCAAACGGCGGTAATATGCCCGATGCTATCGGTATTCCCGAAGACATGCTTCGTGAAGCTGCACGCAGCGCAGTATGTAAGATTAATATTGATTCAGACCTTCGTCTTGCTATGACAGGTACAATCAGAAAATACTTCAATGAACATCCCGATCATTTCGATCCCAGACAGTACCTTTCACCTGCAAGAGCAGCTATTAAGGAACTTGTTAAGAATAAGATTGTTAATGTTCTGGGCTGCAACGACAAGGCGTAATCGATCTGTTTTTTAGATTGTCAATAGGGCTGTTCCGTTTTGAATGGCCCTATTTTTTACTTTATGAGAAATACTATAATCTGTCTGCAAAACGGGCTTGATATGCCGTTTTGTATATTAGGTGGTATACCGGATGGAAAAGAAAAAGAAAGATATTTGGCTGTGGGATTTTATTGCAAAAATAAATCAGGATTGCATAGGCGCATTTTCCGCACAGGCCTCTTTTTTTATTATCATATCGTTTTTTCCTTTTTTAATGCTGCTGTTGTCTTTGTCAACGCTGTTTAACATATCGCAGGCCATTATGAATTATTTTTCGGTTGACCTTATGCCCGATGCAGTGCAGGCTTTGATTAATTCAATAGTAAATGAGGTATATATGGGAGCCGGAGGCGGCGTGGTTTATGCAACCGTTATACTTACCATATGGTCAGCATCAAAAGGCGTTATGGCTCTGATGACGGGACTTAATTCCGTGTACGGCATTCCCGAAACACGCAATTACTTTTATGTGCGTTTTCTTTCCATGATATATACGCTGATGTTTTCCATCATGCTGATTGTGGTTATAGTTATGCTGGTATTCGGGCGGTCTATCTATGTGCTTTTGATAGACCACTTTCCATGGATGCAGGGAGCTTTGGCGCAAGTTATATCCTTCAGAACGATAGGTGCTCTTGTAGCTCTTACTCTGTTCTTCTGGATACTGCTTGTCTTTATACCTAAAAGACGGGCAAAAATTTTTGCGGAATTTCCCGGTGCATTTATTGCAGCCTGCGGATGGATAGCTTTCTCATATCTATTCTCCTATTATATTGACAATATAGGTAATTTTTCATATCTGTACGGCAGTCTTACGGCAATAGTTCTGTTTATGATGTGGCTGTGGATATGTATGTTTATATTGTTTGTGGGTGCGGAAATAAATCTTCTTCTTCAGGGAAAATGCCGTCTTAAACTTATATGCCGCGACGAATACGGTGAAAGTTACGGCGAACGGTATAAAATTGTTCATTCCCCTTATGTTTCTTATCAGCGAAAAAGGGCATACAGAAAAAAACAACGCCGGAAAAAGAAAGAAGAAAAGGCAAGACTTAAAGCTGAACAAACAAACGCCTCAAAAGAGGAAGAAGATAATTAAAGAAAGGAATGTAAAAAATGTATATAGCAAACAGTGAAAGATATAATAAAATGAAATATAACCGCTGCGGAAACAGCGGTCTTTTGCTGCCGGCACTTTCTTTGGGATTGTGGCACAATTTCGGAAGCTGTGATGTATATGACAATATGGTAAATATGCTTACCACAGCTTTTGACTTGGGCATTAATCACTTTGACTTAGCTAATAATTACGGTCCATATCCCGGTTCGGCAGAGGAAAATTTCGGAAAGATTTTTAAGGAATATTTTAAGCCTTACCGTAACGAGCTTATCATCTCCACCAAGGCAGGTTACCGTATGTGGCCGGGACCTTACGGAGAATGGGGAAGCAGAAAGTACTTACTGTCAAGCCTTGACGATTCTCTTAAAAGAATGGGGCTTGACTATGTTGATATATTCTACTCTCACAGATTTGACCCCAACACGCCTCTTGAAGAAACTATGGGTGCTCTTGCATCGGCAGTGCAGCAGGGCAAGGCGCTTTATGTGGGTATTTCCAGCTACAGCGCTCAGGATACCGAGCGTGCCATAAAGATATTAAAGGATATGGGCGTACCGCTCCTTATTCATCAGCCTTCATATTCCATGATGGACAGATGGATTGAAGATGGACTTCAGGATGTACTTGAGCGTGAAAAAGTGGGAAGTATAGCCTTTTCACCCCTTTATAAGGGCGTTCTTACAGACAAGTATCTTAATGGTATTCCCGAAGGGTCCAGAATGTCAAAATCTGCTTTCATTTCAGAAGAAGATTTACGCAGTAAGGTGGAAAAAGTTAAAAAACTCAGCGTAATAGCTGAAAACAGAGGTCAAACCATGGCACAGATGGCTCTTGCTTGGAACTTAAGAGGCGGCAAGCTTACAAGCGTAATTATAGGCGCAAGCAGACCGCAGCAGATTCTTGACAATGTAAAAGCTCTTGACAATCTTGAGTTTACACAGCAGGAGCTTGAAAGAATAGAAGAAATATTAAGAGGATAGTTTTATGAAAAGAAACATTGTTATTTCGGCGCTGTTTATGTGTATCATAATATCAGGGCTTATTTGGCTGGCATCCCGGGCTTATGTATACAGCACGGGCGGAATTAAAACTTCATATCTGACAAACTGGAAAGAGAGTGTGCATCATGACAATGCATATGTAAACCTTGTGGAGACGATTAAAACGGGTGCGGAAAACATTGCAAATAACTGTATGCCGTTTTATGAGCAGGTTCTGGTTGCCGATAAGAATTTAAATTTTGCTTTGGATTATAAATTGTATTCCATGCTGTTCGGCGGCAGTGAGCAGTGGTATGTCCCCATAGGTAAGGATGATTATGATTATAAATTTGTATCGGGTGATATGTCCACTCTTATTAATGCATACAGGGTTAAGGACGATGTTATGTACCCCAATATGTGCACCTCGGAAGAGTTTTTCAAAAAACTGCGTGAAAGTAATCAGGATGTAAATCTTTATGTTTATGCGTGCAATGTTTATGATACATCCACTCTTCCCGACAGTTCCAATTTGGGGCTTGAAGGGCGGGGAGAATATCTTGAAAGCTTCGGTCAGTTCCTTACGGAAAACGGTATAGGATTCGATTATCTTAAATACGACACTGTAGAGCAGTATAAAGAATACTTTTTTAAGACTGACCATCACTGGTCAATTAAAGGTGCATATCAGGGATATAAAGATGTTATAAATATGATTGCTTCTCAGACGCCTCAGATAGGCGGACCCAGACCAGCGCAGTTTTTCCAAGTTGAGGGTGTTAAATTCAGAGGTTCAATAGCGAGAATATCTTCTTTTGACAAGCTTACTGACGAGCTGTGGGATTTGGATATGAATTTGCCCGAGTATAACCTGACCATAGACGGTAATCCGCCGTTTGATGACTACTCCAAAAAGGAGGAGTATCTTGCCGGAGAGTATGAAAATACTACTTTCGGTAACTGCTATTCGGATTATTTCCACACCGATACGGGCAATGCGGAATATGACTTCGGCAAAAATACCGGAAGAAATCTTCTTATGTTTGTGGATTCGTTCAGCAATTGCATTGACCCTTGTTTAGCTTCTCATTATGACAAGACTTATATTGTGGATTTGCGTTATGATGAATACGCAAACGGACAGTTTGACTATAATGAATTTATTCGTGAAAATAAAATTGACGATGTTCTGTTTTTAATGTATTCTGATACGCTTCTATTTGACAACAATCAGGGCAACTTCAAAACCAAAATTAACATAGGAGGATAACGGATGGTATTTTCAAATCTTGTATTTATATTTGTTTTTCTTCCGCTGTTCTTTATATGTTATTTTGCATTTAAGCAGCGCAGCCGGAGAAACATGGTGCTTCTTCTGTTTTCTTTGGCTTTTTATGCATGGGGAGAGCCGCTGTACATACTCCTTATGCTCTTTTCCATATGGTTTAACTTTAACGCTGCCATAAGCATTGAACGACAACAGCGAAAGGGTAAAACCGGCAAAAACACGCTTGTGTTTGCCACAGTGGTTAATCTTTTGCTTATAGGCGTGTATAAGTATGCAGATTTTATAATTGGGATACTTAATACCATCCCCTTTGTAAACATAGCTCCCCTTAATCTGCCTTTGCCCATAGGTATATCTTTTTATACATTCCAGATACTTTCTTATGTAATAGATGTATATCGCGGAGATATACGGGCACAGCGCCACATAACATACCTGGGTGCTTATCTTTCGGCTTTTCCTCAGCTTATAGCCGGACCGATTGTCCGTTACAGCACGGTTGCATATGAGCTGGAACACCGCAAAGAAACACTTGACGATTTTTCCTACGGTGTACGCCGCTTTGTGGCAGGTCTTGGAAAAAAGGTTCTTATTGCCAATAATATGGCGGTTGTTACCGACTCCATACTCGCCCGCAGTCCCGGTGAGTACGGCGTTATCGGTGCATGGATAGGCATATTTGCTTACACCATGCAGATATATTTTGACTTTTCGGGTTATTCCGATATGGCGATAGGTCTGGGCAGAATGATGGGACTTCATTTCCTCGAAAACTTTAACTACCCATATATTTCCAAATCGGTTACCGAGTTTTGGCGCAGATGGCATATGTCACTGTCAAGCTTTTTCCGTGATTATGTCTATATTCCTCTGGGAGGCAACCGTGTTTCGGCAGGAAGGCGTGTATTCAATATCTTGGTAGTGTGGATGCTTACCGGTCTGTGGCACGGTGCAGCATGGAATTTTATTCTGTGGGGCGTATACTACGGAGTTCTGCTTTTGATAGAAAAATATATTATAGGCAAGTATATTGAAAAGCTCCCGGCATTCTTCGGACATTTATATACCATTTTTGCTTTTATGCTGGGATGGGCACTGTTCAGGGCTGAAAGCATGACTCAGCTCGGCGATATTTTCGGTGCAATGTTCGGCGCTTACGGTTTGGGTGATTTAGGCTTCTTTGTATTTACACAGGTGCTGACGGCTAAAAACATTATCGTTTCAATTGCTGCAATCATCTTTTCCATGCCGGTGGCAAAGGTGCTTAAAGGAAAACTGGAAAAAACAAAGACAGGTGCCTTTGCAGTGGACCTGTCTGTAATGATAATATTTATAGTTTGTATATTAATGCTTGAAATAGGTTCATACAATCCGTTTATATATTTCCGTTTTTAATGTTTAAAACCAAAATGCTTTAAAAAAGCGAAGCAACCCTTTTTTAGGGGGAGTGGGAGCTGTGTGGGGAAGCACAGCTCCCTTATCATATCTATTGATAATATCATAAGCTTCAGTTATGATATTATCCTCGTCGGCTTTATCTTTTAGTATAAATATAACCTCTTTAAAGTTGCGGCTTTTAAGCCTTTCAATATGAAGAATCCTTTCATCATGCATATTTTATCTCTCCTTTGCTTATTCCTGCCGTAAGTACGGTCATATCATCTTCTCTTCCGCCGAAATGCTCAACAGCGGCTTTTAATATGCAGTCTGCAAGCTGCTGAGGGTCACATGGCGGTAAACTCTCAATATATTGTGCCACCCATCGGTCGTTTGCAGTTTCAATTCCGTCCGACAGCAGTATAATAACGCTGCCGTCTTTCAGATGTACCGAGGTTTTTTCTGCATCCACATCATCAAGTATTCCTGCCGGGAGAGAGCGTGAATTTATCTGTTTTGCTTTATGATTATTTAGAATATATGCACAGTTCGCACCGATTTTTATAAATTCACAGCTTCCCGTATATTTGTCTATCATAGCTATGTCCACCGTAGCAAATGTTTCGGCGTTGTCACGAAGGAGGAGTATGGAGTTGATCATACGAAGTGTTGACTGGGTGTCAAAGCCTGCCTCTAAAAATTTGCCCAAAAGTTCTATTGCGGCGTCCGACTGTCTTGCTGCACTTTCTCCGCATCCCATTCCGTCTGAAATGGCAAGCATTACTCTGCCGTCGTTAAGTGCGGATACCGATTTACTGTCTCCGCATACTTCCTGTCCGCTTTTGGGTGCTGAGGCTTGTCCGCATTCTACCTTATAAGGGGCCTCTTCGGTAAAATGAACAGTGGCTCTGTTATGTTCTTCGGTGATGCATGATACCTCCATATTTTTTCCGATGGTTTGGGAAACGGTATCTTTAATCTCTTCAAGAGTTGTCTCCGTCTTTGAAGGAACGGTTATGCTTATGTCGTATCTGCCCGTATGGTCAATAACGGCACTTAATGAATACACCGGTATGGGCAAACTGTCAAGTGCTTCGTCCAGACGCTGCTCGAGACTTGTATCAAAGCTTATTTCCCTTGTAAGACGGCTGTTTATACCTTCTATAATTTTTGAAAAATCCTTTATCTGCCGGGCTGCCATATCCTCGCCGACAGATACCTTGCGTTTTAAAACCTGTTCTATTTTATAATTATCATATTGTTTGTTTACTTCATCTACAAAAAGTTTTAGTTTTTTACACTTGTTTCTGAAATGGGAGGGAAGGCTGCCCTCTTCCAGATAGCCCATTTCTTCAAGCATGGAAGCGCTGTCCATAAGAGCTGCTGCCGTAATGTCGTATTCTCTTTCCCAGCATTTAATACACATTAGACAGTTTTTGCATACTTTGTTTGCTGCTTTGTCATATACTGTAAAAAGGTCCTCAGAAGGATATTCCGGTTTTGAGGAACTTATTTTTTTCATATATCCGGACAGCTTGTCCAATGCTACCGATGCCTGAACCAGTCTGTCATTTACCGTACTTTTCAGTCTTGCCGCATATGCCGGTTCGGGAAAACAGGCGATAATCGTATTTTCCAAAAACGCTAAAATTTTTTTCCCCGTAAGCAAAAGCAGAATTGATGCCGTTATCTGTTCGGCTGTGGAAAATGCAAGAGGAATCTGCAAAGGAGCAAAGAGTACAAATAAGGAATTTGCCAGGATAAAACCTGCTATTGTTCCCCATTTTCCCAGTCTTCGTACCGCTCCGCACAAAAGTCCGCATACAGCGTATATACCTATAACTGCCGGGTCGGGTGATATGTAAAGACCGGACACTATTCCCAGTATTACGCCTGCTGCACCTCCGAAGGCAAATCCTCCTGAAATCGCCGTTATCATAATAAGATAGCCGGAAAGAATGTTGGAAAGATTAATATTCATGGGAAGCATGACTTCCGATGCCGATATAACCGTTATACACATGGCTGAAAACATAGCAAATATATCATCGCTGTCCGGATGTCTTTTGGTTGTGCGGCTCATGAGCAGCAGTACAAATTTTGAAAGCACCGGTACAAATATAATGCAAAGACAAAGCTCTACTATCAGCATGGAAGTATCATATATATTTATTCCGTTTATTAAAACTACGGGTATACGAACTGCCGCAAGGGTTAACCCGGCACACAGAGGAGCGGGCATATTCTTATACAGCCGCATCAGAAGCAAAAGTATAATGCCACCTGTTATATAAGGCATGGTATTAAATCCTACGGTTGAGACAAGCACACACCCTACCATGTGCATTATAAGAACATATATATTCCATCTGCGCCGTTTACAGCATGCCGCCAGCATGGCAAGTCCGAATGGGGCTATGCTGTCAAACATGACGGTATGTGATGCCGCCGCAGTAAAAATGCCTAAAAATATGAATCGCCAGTCAATTGCCTTTGCGAGAGTTTTTCTTATGTTTGATTTCTGCTTTATTTCCGTCTGCGTGTTTAACTGCATATTGCTATACTTCCCCTTTATAAATCTCTTTTGTAACAATTCTGTAATGTATTATATATCAGCCTGTACGCTTATTTTGTAGAAATGTGTCAGCGCTAAAGCACAAAATTCCTACATATTTCGTAGAAATTTATTTTTATTGTGTATTGCATAAATATGCAAAATGGTGTATAATTCTTCATATATATAATGAGGAGGGTGTTTAAATGAAACATTTACTTAAAATAAGCGATTTAACCCGTGATGAATTTGATGCACTCATGAAGCTTACCGAAAGGCTTAAAAAGGAGCAAAAACAAGGTATCGAGCATCACATACTTAAAGGAAAAACTTTGGGTATGATTTTTTCAAAGTCCTCCACAAGAACGAGAGTTTCCTTTGAAACAGGTATGTATCAGCTGGGCGGTCAGGCATTGTTTTTAAGCAGCAATGACATTCAGCTGGGCAGAGGTGAGTCCATATATGATACTGCAAATGTCCTTTCCAGATTTATTGACGGAATTATGATAAGAACCTTTAAACAGTCAGATGTTGAAGACCTTGCAAAATACGGACAGATACCCGTTATAAACGGTCTTACCGATGACCATCATCCCTGTCAGGTGCTTGCTGACCTGTTCACGATTTATGAGCATAAAGGCACCCTGGAGGGTATAAAGCTTGCATATATAGGTGACGGCAATAATATGGCAAATTCCCTTATGGAAGTGTGTGCTCTTGCAGGCGTAGACTTTTCCATTGCAACTCCAAAGGGTTATGAAAGTAATAAGGAGATTACTGAAGGTGCGCTTAAAACTGCTTCAAAATACGGCAGCAAGATAGATATAAGCAATGACCCTGTGCGTGCCATCAAGGACGCAGATGTGGTATATGCGGATACATGGGTAAGTATGGGGCAGGAGGAGGAAAAGGCAGAGCGTCTTAAGATATTTATGCCCTATCAGATAAATAAAGAGCTTTGGAGCAATGCCAAAGATGATGCAATTTTCCTGCACTGTCTGCCGGCATACAGAGGATATGAAGTAACCGAAGACATTATAGATTCTCCCTGTTCGGTAATTTTCGATGAGGCGGAAAACCGTCTTCACGCTCAAAAAGCCGTTATGGCGGCTGTTATGGGCGGCGCCATATAATTTATAATCCGGGTTTCGTAATAATTTAATCTTCTTTGGAATAGTTAAAAAATATAATTA
>URVP01000043.1 GCA_900551345.1 uncultured Eubacteriales bacterium | reverse complement strand
TTTATATACAAAAAATGGGATGAATTTTGTAGAAGTTTAAAGGAAAAGGGATTAATTTCTATTCCAGCTAAAGAAGTCACTGAAGAAAAAACAACTTTTTTAGTGTTAAAGCATGATATAGAAAATACTGTGTCAAAAGCATATAGATTGGCAGAAATTGAGCATCAATATGGTCACAGAGGGTCTTATTATGTTCATGCTTATCTTTTAGAAGATAAAAACAATGTAGAGCTTTTAAAAAAAATGCAAGAGATGGGACATGAGATTTCCTATCATTATGATGTGATGGATAGTAATCATGGGGATTTAAATGGGGCGATCATGGAATTTGAGACTAATCGCCAACAATTTGAAAAATTAGGATTCCCAATTATTACAGTTTGTCAGCATGGTAATCCTGTTGTGGAAAGAGTTGGATATACATCTAATCGTGATTTTTTTAGGAGCATCAAAGTTCAAAAATTATATCCTTCTATTGCTGATATTATGGTGGATTATAAAGAAAAGTACCATACGGACTATGTTTATTTTTCAGATGCAGGACGAAAATTTAAGTTAATTTTTGATCCTATTAATAATGATATTGTCAATAGTGATGAAAAAAATATACCCTTTGAAGATTTAGAATCTTTGATGGAATCTTTACCGTTAAGGGTAATCATAAGTACACACCCACATCGATGGACAAACTCAGCATTTTCTTATATCGTGAAAGAGAAGATATTTAAGATCATTAAGGCTATTGCGAAATTTGCAATGAAGATACCAGGTATAAAGAGGATTATGAGTAGATATTATTATTTGGCAAAAAAAATATAAGAGGTTTGAAATGAATGAATTGAAAAATATCAAACAAGTTCAAGAAAAAATTCTTGATATAAAAGATATTCTCCTGCCCGGAATTCACAATGTAGAAAATTATATGACGGCTATATGTGCGGTATGGGGGATGGCAGATATTGAAACAATAAATTTCGTAGCTAAAAATTTTGGCGGAGTTGAGCACCGCATAGAATTTGTGCGAGAAAAGGACGGTGTAAAATACTATAACGACTCTATCGCAAGCAGTCCCACAAGGGCAAGAGCCGGACTTTACTCTTTTGATAAAAAGATAATTCTTATAGCAGGCGGTTATGACAAGCACATACCCTTTGACGATTTCGGATTTGATATAATCGAGCGTGTTAAAACCCTTTATCTTTCAGGAGATACGGCAGATAAAATTGAAGCGGCGGTTAAAAATGCTCAGCAAAAGACGGGAAAGAGCGTACCGATTGTAAAGTGCAAAAGCATGCAGGATGCAGTTCTTGCCGCTGCAAAAAACGCAGAGCAAGGCGATGTGGTTATGCTGTCGCCGGCATGTGCAAGCTTTGACGCCTTTAAGAATTTTGCAGAAAGAGGCAAATGCTTTAAAGATATTGTTAAATCACTTTAAAAGGATTTGAAATTATGAACGAAATTGCAGATTTATTAAATGAACTGACCATGTCCAAAGGGGTCAGCGGATATGAATTTCCCCTTTCGCAAAAGGTACGGGATATGTTTTCCAACTACTGTCAAACATCCGAAATAGACAGCATGGGAAATGTTACGGCGATTTTAAACCCCGAGTGCGAAGGAAAAACTTTAATGCTTGAGGCACATATTGACGAAATAGGTCTTATTGTTTCCGGGATAGAAGAAAACGGACGGATTAAATTTCAAACCATAGGCGGAATAGACGCTGCCATTCTTCCCTCCTCCTCCGTTACCGTTCACGGCAGAGAAGATATAACGGGAGTAATCGGAGCAAAGCCTCCGCATCTTCAAACTGCGGACGAATCAAAAAACAGATATACAGTCCAGGATTTATTTATCGACACATATATGACAAAAGAGCAACTGACACAAAAAGTACGAATAGGAGACAGCATCTCCTTTAACTCCAAGCCGAGAACGCTACTGGGCAACATATATTCTTCAAAATCCATAGACAACCGGGGCGGTACGGCTGCGCTTCTTCTGTGTGCAAAAGCGCTTAAAGAAAAAGGTTTTAAAGGCAGAGTTGTATTTTTACTTTCCGTTCAGGAAGAAGTGGGAATGCGTGGTGCGCAGGTAGGCTCGTACAATATAAAGCCGGATATGGCTGTAGTTGTGGATGTAACCCATGGTATAACGCCTATGGTTAATGCCGGTGACGGTTTTCCGTTGGGCAGCGGAGCTGCGCTAGGAGCAGGTCCCAACATCGACCCGAAAATTTTTGAAGGACTTAAAGCCGTCTGTGAAAAAAATAGTCTTCCATACACGGTGGAGGTTTGTGCCGACAACACAGGCACGGACGCTTGGGTAATTCAAGTGCAGGCAGGAGGAATCCCCTGCGGTCTTGTGTCTTTTCCGCTCAGATATATGCACTCTCACATTGAAACCGTCAGCCTTGAGGATATAAAAAATACGGTCAAGCTCCTGAGCGAATTTGCCGGGGAGGTGCTTTAATGAAATTACTGGAAAACCTGTGCAATGCATTCGGTCCAAGCGGATGTGAGCAACAGATAAGAGATATTATTGTACCAATCATCACTCCTCTTTGCGACAAGGTGGAAACGGATAATATAGGTAATATAATTGCATATAAAAAAGGCAGCAAGAGCAATCGTACCACCATGCTGTGCGCACATATGGACGAGGTAGGATTCATTGTAACAGATGTAACCGACGGCGGCTATCTTAAATTTGACACGGTAGGCGGCATTGACCCCCGTGTGCTTATATCAAAGGGCATAGTAACTCAAAAAAACCGGCTCAGCGGCGTTATAGGCTCCAAGCCGAAGCATTTGATGGATAAAAATGAAACAGGTGCAGACAAGATAAGCAACCTATTTATAGATATAGGAGCTTCAAGTAAAGAGGAAGCGCTGAAATATGTTTCACCGGGTGAATATGCTGCTTTTGACACAAAGTGTTTTTATCTTACCGATAAAGCCATATGCGGCAAGGCACTGGATGACAGAGCGGGCTGCTATATTTTGACCGAACTTATGAAAAACTCATACCATGATGACATATACTTTGTATTTACCGTTCAGGAAGAGGTGGGATGCAGAGGAGCAAGGGTTGCCTCCTTTAACCTTTCACCCGACAGAGCGATTGTTATTGAAGGTACTACCTGTTCCGATCTGGCAATTGATAAAGATTATGAATTTTCTACCAAATCGGGTTGCGGAGCAGCTATTTCCATATTTGACCGAGGTTCCAGAGCAGACAGAGAAATGGTTAAAAGTCTAGTGCAAACCGCACAGGAAAACAATATACCATGGCAATACAAACAGACAACCATGGGTGGTAATGATGCAAGTGCTGTACACATTGCGAAAAGCGGAATAAGAACAGCCGCTGTGTCTGTACCGTGCAGATATATACACTCACCCATAAGCGTTGCATCAATCCAAGATATACAGTCATGCATAAGCCTTATTGATGCTTATCTTGACAATGAATGAATCCAATAAGAAAAGGAGTTGTTTCCTATGGATAAACTGATAAAACTTTTAGGCCTTTTCGGCGTTTCGGGATATGAAGAAACAACGGCGCAGTATGTTTATGAGCAGGCAAAGCCGTATTCGGACAGTATTGAAACTGACGCATTGGGAAATGTAATTGCAGTAAAAAAAGGATGTGCACCAGAAAAAAGGATTATGCTCTGTGCATCAATTGACAGTCCCGGATTTATCATAACAGTTAAAGACGGAGATGTTTTCAGATTCGGAAACATTGGAAACACTGACGCCAGCAAAATTTTGGGACAAACTGCTGAATTTGAAAACGGTGCAAGAGGAATTATCGGCAGTGATACTGACGAGGACATTAAAATTAAAAATTTATATGTAGACATTATTGATAAAAAAGCAGAGATAGGTGATGTTTTCACCATTTCAGACATTGTATTTAAAAACGAAAAGATAATAACATCATCAAGGCTATCCTCACGGCTGGGAGCTTATGTGGTGCTTGAACTGCTAAGAAGAATAAAAGACAATAAAAACGATATATACTTTGTATTCGCTACTCAAAGCGGTCTTTCGTTCAGAGGCAGCAAAACCGCAGCTTTTGCATCAGCACCCGATATGGCAATAACCATCGGTGCGGCTCAGGCATGTGATGCAGGCACAAAAGATAAAAACGGCATAACACTTGAGGGTGGACCTGCAATTATAATAAAAGATACCTCTATTCTGGCACACCCGTATATTAAATCCGCTCTCGCAGAAAGCGCAGAAAAACAGGGTATAAAATATCAGGCTCAGGTCACCTGTGAGGAGAGCAGTGAAGGCGGAGCAATACACCTTTCAGGCTCGGGAGTTATAACGGGAGGAGTCAACATTCCTTTAAGATATAAAGGACAGACAAACGAGCTGTGTCTGATTGAGAATATAGAAAATACCGTAAAATTAATATTGGGAAGTGAATTAATTTGACAGAATATATACGCACTTTGAAAGAGGCTTACGGCATAAAGGACGACGTTCTTGACCTTTATGAAAAAGTGAGCAAGGATATACAAAAGGATTTTAAGGAGATAGAAGAAATTGCCGAATACAATCAGCTTAAGGTTTTAAAAGCTTTTTCAGACAACAGGGTTTCGGCGGTTCATTTTGCACCCACCAACGGATATGGTTATGACGATATGGGGCGTGAGGCACTGGACAAAGTATATGCTCAGGTATTCGGTGCTGAGGACGCCATGGTAAGGCACAATATAGTATCCGGTACACACGCCCTGTCCCTGTGCATGTTTGGGATTCTTCGTCCGGGTGATACAGTAATTGCAGTAACGGGCAAACCGTATGATACACTGGAAGAAGCCATCGGCATAAGAGGAAACACAAATAACGGCTCTCTCAAGGATTTTGGCGTGAATTACGCACAAGTTGACCTTAAAGACAGAAAAGTGGATTATGAGGGCATTAAAAGCACCGTAAAAAAAGGGACAAAGATGATAATGATACAAAAGTCAAAAGGCTATGACTGGCGTCCCTCTCTTTCCAACCAAGATATAGAAATGATAATAAAAACGGTCAAAGAAATTGACTCGAATATTATATGCATGGTTGACAACTGCTACGGAGAATTCACTGAAAGAACAGAGCCTACACAGCATGGAGCAGATATAATGGCAGGGTCTCTTATAAAAAATGCCGGAGGCGGAATTGCACAGACAGGCGGTTACATAGCCGGCAGATCTGACCTTGTGGAGCTTGCCTCATATAAGCTTAACTCGGTGGGACTTGGCAAAGAATGCGGCGCAAGTTTAGGTGTAAACCGTGAGTTTTTGCTGGGATTTTTTATGGCACCTCATGTTACAATGCAGGCACTTAAAACCGCTGTTTTTGCTTCCAGAATATTCAGCGAAGCAGGTTATGAGGTAAACCCATTACCGAACGAAAAACGCACTGATATAATACAAGCTGTAAAGTTGAATTCTCCCGAAAAACTTATAGGTTTTTGCCGAGGCATACAAGGAGCATCACCGGTGGATTCTTATGTAACTCCCACCCCCTACGCTATGCCGGGATATGCAGATGAAGTAATTATGGCTGCCGGGGCATTTACACAAGGCGCTTCAATTGAAATTTCGGCAGACGGACCACTCAGAGCACCGTACACCGCATATATGCAGGGCGGCCTTACATATGAAAGTGGAAAAATAGCCGTTCTTAATGCACTTAACAATATTTAGCACTTGAAAACGGTACACAAATATAGTATACTTTGACTATAAGAAAGGATGGATACATATGATGAAAAAACTACTTGCGTTATTTTTATCACTTACTCTTATTTTTTCACTGACGATATTTACATTTGCAGAGGACGGTTTGCCCGAAGAGGGAACACCAGCAAACCCCACAGAAGAAGATGAAGAGTATTTCCCTTTTGATGATTACGAAGAGTTTGATGATGAAGAAAATTATATCCCCATGGATACATATTTTCAGGGACGGCTTGTTGCTTTAAATGACTCTATTGACATAAGCCAGATTAAAACCGTTACTCTTACATCGGGTGATGCAAGCTACAGCGTAGATGTAGACTCTGAAGGTCGTTTCAGCCTTTTAGTTCCCGACACAAACACAACAATGACTGTTTCGATTCCGGACGGTAAATACTATATTCTGCCCGATACTCCCACAGACAATAATAAGCTGTTTACATCATTATCAGATTCCTCTTATAAAGACATATATGTAGGTGTAAGAAGCAGTATAACAGGAACTGTTACAAACTCTGATGAAAGTGCAAAAATTTCCGATGCATCAGTAACATGCTACTATCGTGCCACTGAAAACGACGAATGGACTCTTTGGATGAACAATGAATTTTCCTCATCCGCCAACAAAACGACAGACCAAAACGGAAAATTCAGCTATGCGGTAACATCAGGTCTTTATCGTTTTGTAATTAAGAAGGACGGTTATACGGATTATGATTCTGCATCAAGAGAATATATAGCGGGCATAGCCCCCACCGCTGATGAAACGCTGAATATAACGTTCCATCTTACTGCCAACAAGTTTATGACGCTAAACTCTGTGAAGCCTGAGCAGGGCGGAACAATTGCTCCTAAAGGCACAATTGAAATGGAATTCAGCAAAGATGTTTCAAAAGCATCCGTTTCCAATTACACCAATCTGCGTCTTGAAAGTGTAAGCACACAGAGCTATATTCCTTTTACAGCAACGGTAAACGGCGGAAAGGTTTCAATAAAGCCTAATACAACTCTTGTAAATGGGCAAAAATATACTCTATTTATAACAAAAAATATCACTGCCAATGACGGCTCAACACTGGACATCGAAAGAACTATTACCTTTACTTGCAGCAATGATGCTTCTGTAACAGAATCAGAAGATACAAACAATGACCAAGAGGTTGCTGAAATAACCGATGATATAACAGGTCACTGGAGCGAAAAGTATATGAATAGGCTTATTTCCCTCGATATAATCGATGGATATGAGGAAGATGGGTTTACATATTACTATCCCGACAAACCGCTTACAAGAGCAGAATTTGCCAAATATATCGTCGCATCTCAAAACATAGAAACAGCTTCCGAAGTTTCAGGTACTTTTAAAGATGGAGACCTTATTCCCTATGAACTTCGTCCTTATGTATATGCGGCAGTCAACGAAGGTCTGATAAAAGGATCTCAGGAAGAAGACGGGCTCTACTTTATGCCCGATGCAACAATTTCAAGAGCGGAAATAATCACTGTTTTGGGACGGCTTATAGGTGACGAAAGCGACGCTCCCCTTAACTTCACTGATGCAGACCAGGTTCCGGATTGGGCAAGACCCTATGTTGCCGGCTGTGTAAACAAGGGCTATGTAACAGGTGATTATGAAAACGGCAAAATTGTTCTTCGCCCCTTGGACAGCGTAACAAGATGTGAGGCTGCAACAATTATTTCCAAAATACTGGACGATATGGAAACAGAAGATTCAGTTGAAGAAGTCTCGGATAACGAAACAACCGATACTGAAAACTCTGCTGATAAAGAGTCCTCTGAAGAAGCCACTGATGAAAACACATCAGGAACCTCCCAAGAAGATTCTGACGAAGAAGTAAAAACAATCAAGTAAAAACAATTACAAGCGAATACAAATTAACAGGTAGCAACGAATAACATATACGGCAGACAGAATCAAAATCACAAAGCTGTCAGACTAAATGTATAAATAAGAATTAATGCCGCTCCTTACGGGGCGGCATTTTTTTGCAAAAAAGCATTGTTATCTTTATTTCTTCTCATTGGGTACATAGATATTTAAGCTGAATTGGGTTGAAGCCCATAAAAAACTGCGGCAGGGATTTTTAATCCATCTGCCGCAATTTTAAATATAAAGGATTATTCTTCCTCTATAACTATATCCGTTGCATCATCAGCACCGCCAACAAGCGTAACATCTTCTGCTTCCTTCTGTATATCATCAGGAACAATGATTTCATCAACCGTATCATATCCGATAAATTCCATATTCATAACAAAGGTATCAACACCGGCGTCCTGAACTCCGATTGATTCAAAGATGCCGTTCATCAGATCTGTCATATCGATTGATGCTTTTAATGCCTGGCCGTTTTCACAGTCTATCCATGTAGTAATAATGATCTCACTGTCCTCTTTGAACAAATCGGTCATATCTTCCAGTCCTGTGCCTGTAAGATTAAGCATTTCGCTCATTCCGGACTCTGTTATAAATTCATTAATATCAGCTCCGGTCATCTTGATAACAGTCTTTACTGCATCTCTTTCAGCAATGGTTTCTCTGCCTGAAATTTTAATCATATCAATTAAATCGGCTGAAAGTTCGCTGAGATATTCTGCGTTAGTGAATATATCCATGTTAAGATCACTTATATCCATCTTGCTCTTCTGGACAATTCTTTCCTCGCCTGCCTCAACCACCACATATGTATAATAGTCGTCGCCCTCTTTAACCATATATACCTGTGAAAGAGCGTCATCCTGACCACCCATACTCATGGTAAACTCGGCGAAAGTTTCCTGAGTGTCAACTATAGATTGAACATTTCCTGACATAGTCATCTCAACATATTCTGCATTCATGTGCATACTTATAATGGCATCAAAATCAGCCTCGATACTATTGTATGCATTGTTTTCTGCGTTTGATGAAGCTGCAATCAGTGCACCGAAATCAGGTGTGTTTTCATCAGTGATTATAACATTCTGATTTGCCTCGTCCCAGTCAACTTTCGCACCGAAGCTTTCTGCAACGGCTCTTGCCGGAACAAGAGTGCGGTCTTCAAGCACCATTGCGGGAACATCAAGAACAATCTCTTTATCATTTACAAAAAGGGAACTGCTGCCAATCTGAAGAGAAATGGAAGTGTCATCCTTTTCCGCTGTAACGGTCTGTGTTGCTTCGTCCCAGTTAACCTGTGCACCCAAAATTTCAAAAATTCCTCTGAGGGGAACAAGGGTTCTGTCATCAATAATTTGTGCCGGCACATCAAACTCTACCTCTGCCCCGTTGATTTCAACGCTGACAATTTCCTGTGCTGATGCGGCAACCGTGCAAATACCCAAAATAAGGGTTAATGCAAAAAGTACTGTAAGTAGTTTTTTCATAATAAAGCCTCCTTTTATCATAATTATAAAGGAGGTCTATTGCAAAGTCAAGTTAATTATTTTTAACAACAAAAACTCTTGAAAGTTGGACAAGATTGCCCTCTACACGGGCATATTCGCCCTCGCAGACAGTATTTTTGTCACCTGCAGTTATTCTTATCCCAAAAGGATAATTAACTCGCCTGCCGTCGATTTCTATTACCGAATTGTTCATAACGGACAGTTCAACAACTTCAGACGACATAGACACCGCCTCCGTGCCGTTTACCATTATTTTAATGTTTCCGTGCGGCGCATGGCCTGACTCCATTTGAATTATTATTTTGCCTGTATGAGTACCCCCAGCATCTTCCTCGGCGATAATTGCACTTACAGGAACGGCATTGCTTACTGCAGGTACCAAAAGAACTATCTGTGATACCAAAAGAAGAGATATGCATATATAAAAAGGTATTTTGATACTGCGGTAAATTAATTTTCCCATATTTACGGTTTTAAGCAAAAATACCACCCCATACATATGATATGTACGGGGCGGATATTTAATACGCCTTATATTATCAAATCATTTTTTTATTTTAAGATTTATACCGGCAATGCCGCCCGCTGCCGCAGCTGCAATACCCAAAGC